>NZ_SIJA01000029.1:0-115186 GCF_012062385.1 Methanocorpusculum sp. GPch4
CACCCCATAATTAGAAAAATATGTGATACATTGAAGATTTATTCTGAAAAGTAAGTGACTCGCGAGAGAGTTTATCATGGCTTTTGAAAAATGCTTAGGGGCATTCATTATGTGGCATTTCCACTAACTGTCAAATTCAGGCAGTAGGGTCTGCCGAGCCAGTAGCCAAGCTCTGCCAGGCCATTCCCCCGGCAGAACACGCCGATGCTGCCGACTGCTGTATCGTCATCGGTTATCGCGAGACAGAGATTTTCCGCCGGATCCTGCTGATGGCAAAAAGCGATGAAAGCTTTCGCATCCTCAAGGCCGTACGGCGAAGGAAATCCTGCCCGCAGATTCTTCGCGATCAAAGGTTCGTTTGCAAAAAAAGCAAGGGAAGGGGCATCCCGCTCCTCCCAGGGTCGAAGGCCGATCTGCAAAGCTCTCACTCTATGATCTGGCTTTCAGCAAATCTGTCTTCCGTTGCAAGCAGGAACTCAGGCGACTGGGAGATCGCTCCCTTCGGGCAGATATCGATGCACTGACCGCAGAAAATACAGTTTCCGACATAAATTCTAACTCTCTTCTGGGCACGCGGCTTGTCCTCGGCATCCTTTGCGGGAGGGGCCGGGTACACGACATGTTCGATCGCATGCGCCGGACAGACCTTCATACACAGGCCGCAGCCGTTGCAGAGATTTCTGTCATAGAGCAGTTTGCCCCGCATCGCGGCCGGCGTCTCCACCGGCGGGATAAGCGCGGCCTTTCCCTCGCTCACCTGACCCAGAAATCCGGTGATGGTTTTTGGGAGACGTGCCGCCGGGAAGAGATTTGTGACCGGCTTTTTCACCGACTGGACGAGGATCTCTTTTAACATTGGGAACATCTCAGAGACCTCCCATCAGAAAAGCATCCAGCATCAGAAGAATGATCGCCGCGATCCCGAGACCGCCGAAGATGAACCAGTAGACCTTCACGACCTGCGTGATACGGAACCTTGCCATCATCGTCCTGACCACCGTCACCGAAAAGATCGAGACGATGACCACTTTCGCAAAGAAAAAGACGAGATCAACAACCGCGGCTCCGGCCCCCGTGATTCCAATTACTGGCGAAAGATTCCAGGGTAAGAGGATGATCACGCCGAACGCGATCATCGCGACCGTTTTCACTGCCTGAGCAAGTGAGAACACACCGAGGTTTCTGCCGGAATACTCGACGAGAATTCCTCCCGCAAGTTCCGTTTCCGCTTCGGGCGTATCGAACGGGACCTTCGAGAGCTCTCCGGGAGTGATCCAGGCAAACAGGATCAGAAGGATCAGAAGACCGATGATCCCGAGAGGTCCGACGACATCCCAGACGGATGTTTCCATCAAGGTCATAAAGGAGAACGGGTTCGCGATGTTTGCGGCCATCAGTCTCCAGGCGATGATGATCACGGATACCGCGAGCGGTAATTCGTAGGCGATCATCGAGACCATTTCACGCTGGGCGCCGACCGTTGCATACGGCGAGCCCGAGGCAAATCCGCCGATAACGAGGGCAAGCGAAGGGACGATCAGGAGATAGAGGACAAGGATCATGTCTCCCGCCTCTCCAAGGATCGGGGCAAGGCTTCCAAACGGCAGGTAGAGAAGTACTGCGATCGAGGAGGCGAGGGCGGCGACCGGCATCAGATTGAAAAGCCAGGGGATCGCGTTCGCCGGAACGATGCTCTGTTTGGCGAACAGTTTTTTCACATCGGTGAACGGCTGGGAAAGGGGCGGGCCCATGCGTGCCTGCATGTGGGCGGCGATCCGCCGGTCGATTCCTGCAAGGAACAGGCCGGCGAATATCGCGAGTATCGCGAGGACGACCGTTCCGCCGACTGCCGAGAGGATGATGTTCATTGCATCATCCTCTGGGACTTTTCATACGACATCTTTGCGAGCTGCTCTTTCGTAAAGATCTTCGTGGTTCCGTTATCCGTAACGGCGACCCGGTCGGTACAGGACATGCACGGATCGATCGAGGCGACGATGACCGGGATGTCGGCGAGCTGGGCGCCTTTCAGAATGATCGGCCAGACATGCGCATTACTGTAGGTCGATGCCTTGACCTTCCAGGCAATTGGAGCTTCCGCTCCGTCCAGTGCCACATAATGGACCGCTTCGCCTCTCGGGGCTTCGTGCCGTCCGACCGCTTCGCCCGATGCTTTCTTGCAGGTCGAGAGGATCTTTGCGACCTTCTCTTCCCAGATAACGGGGCCCTGCGGCATGTTGTCGAGACATGTCTCGATGATCTCTATCGACTGGGCGACCTCGAAGATGCGGACAACGATCCTGTCGTAGGTATCGCCGTTCACATCGCTTCCGTAGATGGTCGGTATGACCGGTTTGATGTCCAGATCTCCGTAGGCACAGTAGGGATAATCAACGCGGAGATCGGCAGTAACGCCGGATGCCCGCGAGGTTGGACCGACGGCGGAATATGCCATCGCGGTCTCGAATGAGAGAAGGCCGGTTCCGACACAGCGGGATTTGATCACCGCGTCTTCGAGGAAGAGCTTTTTGAGTTTTGCAAACAGGTCCTTGTAGGTGTTCAGACATTTGCGGATCTTTGCATGCTGATCCTCGGTGATGTCCCGGCGGGTCCCGCCGATCTGGATGATATCGTAGTTCACCCGGTTTCCGGTGATAACTTCGATCGCGTCCATTGCCTCTTCGCGGACCCTCCACGCAAGATAGAACAGCGTGTCAAATCCTAGTTCGTGAGCGGCGACTCCTGCCCAAAGCAGGTGGGACTGGATACGCTCGAACTCGGCGATGATCGTTCTGACGTAATCGCCCCGTTCGGGGACGGTGATGTCGGCGATCTGTTCGACCGCTCTCGCAAAGGAAAGCGAGTGGGTCACGCCGCAGATACCGCAGATCCTGTCCGTGAGATGCACGATCTGGACAGGGTTTCTTGAAAGACCCATCCACTCGATGCCGCGGTGGGTCTGGCCCGGCGTGAAGTCGGCCGAGATGACCTCTTCGCCGACCACGGTCAGTTCGATGTGGACCGGCTCTTTTAAGGCCGGGTGGATCGGACCGACCGGCACGATGTAGGGTGCTTTTCCGGCCATTTACTCATCCTCCAGGGTAGCAGGCGGCCGGTTTTCCGGTCTTCCGCATGCCCAGAGATCTTTGATCATCGAGTCGGGGATCCTCTTCTCGTCTTTTCTCAGAGGATAGACATCTTTGGGGAAATCCTGCGGCAGGAAGAATTTGTGTTTTGCTTCCGGCAGTCCGTCGACGATGATGCCGAGGTACTCCCGCTTCTCCTGTTCGGTGAAGGCCGCGCCTTCCATCAGATCGGTGATCGTCGGGATATGCGGATCAGCTTTCGGGAGATCAAAAGAAATGATGACCATGCATTCGGTTTTTTCGATCCCGCCGTAGAGCGAGAAGATGTACTGGATGCGGAGGTTTGGATCTTTTGCTCCTTTGTCGTATCCTGAGATGCAGGAAAGATGAGGATATCTGATCTTCATCAGCTCCTCAACTGCCTGATGGATCGCTTCTCTTTTGATCGTGATCCAGATATTGCTGTTTTCCCGTTTCTTTACGCCCTCGGCTCTGACCCTGATGGAGGAGTCCAGCATAGAATCGCCGAGTGCGGCTTTGAGTTTCTCCGCCACTTCCGCGGGTGTATATATTTCGTCCATTATTTTCCTCCTTCGAGTCGTTCGAGCTTCGCGATCGCCGTAACCACGCCGTTTATAATTGCCTCGGGTCTCGGCGCACATCCCGGGACATACACATCCACCGGGATGATCTGATCGACCGGGCCTGCCAGATTGTATGATGTCGAAAACACGCCGCCTGACTGGCCGCATGTTCCAACGACCATCACCACTTTTGGTCCGGCCATCTGGGCATAGACCCTGCGGAGTCTGTCGGCCATCTGGTTCGTGACGGGTCCCGTTACGAGTAAAACGTCCGCATGGCGGGGGGAGCCCACGAGTTTCACGCCGAAGCGTTCCGGGTCGTATCTGGGGGTCAGGGTCGCCACGATCTCGATATCGCAGCCGTTGCACGAACCCGCATTGAAGTGGAAGACCCAGAGAGATCTGTTTAAGGATGGTGTGAGTTTCATAAGACGATCACCACCACGAAGATCACGATGACCCCTATCAGGAACCATGCGAGGTAGTCGTTCACCACGCCGGAATGAAGGGGAACGAGTTTGTCGTAGTATCCTTTGAGGGCCTGAGTGAATCCCCAGTACATGTTCCCGCCTCTGATGTGGACCGCGCCTTTTTCAGGCTCGTCGTTTCCGGAGAGGTAGGGTTTCGTCTGTTCTGTTCCTTTGTCGTAGTCGGATTCCCCGCAGCGCCAGATCAGCCAGGCGAAGAGAAGTCCCGTGGCCATAACGGCGACCCAGACGAGCGGATTCCAGAATCCGTATCCTGTTAGAAGATCGCCGATCATAATCCGCCTCCAAGGACCGCGGTGATATATGCACCATTATTAATAAGGGCATCAGCCGCCGGAGTAATGAGATTGTTCACCACAAGATCCGGGAAAAGACCGAATCCGATGACGAAGATCGTCAGAATGACCATGCCGGCGATCATGAGTTTCGGGACTTCCTTCACTTCTGCATACTCGGGGAGCTGCGGCCCCATGAACATCGAGTGGAACACTTTCATAAAGGAGGCGAGCGTCAGGATCGAGACGACCACCGCGATGATCGAAAGGGCCGGGTTGAACGCAAAGACCGACTCGTAGATCATCAGCTTCGAGGCGAAGCCGTTGAAGGGCGGGATTCCCGCGATTGCCAATGCTCCGATCAAAAAGAAGATCATCGTCCATTTCATGTTGTGGCCGAGACCTCCCATCTTGTTCAGACTCCAGACGCCTGTCCGGTAAATCACGGCGCCGACCGCGAGGAACAAAAGACCCTTGTACATCGCATGGTTGATGATATGGAAGAGACCTCCTTCCATGGCGGTCTGACCATAAGAGGCCATTGCGAGCGGATCGCCCAAAACTGCCAAAGCCACGCCCACGCCGAGAAGCATGTATCCGGTCTGCGAAACAGCATGGTAGGCGAGCAGACGTTTAACATCCTTCTGGGGGATTGCCATCGTAACGCCGATGACCATCGACAAAACACCAAGGATGATGACGACCCAGCCGATCGTAACAGTGTTGAAGATATCGCCGTAGAGCGTGAAAACGATCCGGAAGAGTCCGTAAAGACCCGCCTGGCTCGCCACGATCATCGCCGCGGTGATCCCCGATGGGGCGACCGAGTAAGCGTCCGGCGTCGCAAAGTGGAAAGGCACCGATCCTGCTTTCATGGCAAGTGCCGTGATGAAGAGGACGAGGGCGACGATGTTCAGGGTCGAGAAGCTGATCTGCGACGCGATGACTGCCATATTGAGGGAGTCATACTGGGCATACAGGATGCCGATCGAGAACAGGACCATTAGGCCGCCGACTGTGTTGACGATCAGATATTTGAGCGCTCCTTCGGCGGCGATCCCGCCTCTCCTGTGATAGGAGACGAGCGCTGCGCCTGCAAGCGAGTTGATCTCGAGGAACACGAAGAAGTTGAACAGATCCCCGGTCGAGACCATGCCGAAGATGCCGGCTGTCAGCAGGAGATACAGGGCGTAGAACTCGGATTTGCCGCTCCGCTCCTTTTGGGAGGAGACGAGATACAAAACGACCGCGAACGAAACGATCGCCGCGGAAAGCAGCATGAATGCGCCGAATCCGTCAATCGTGAAGATGATCCGGAACGGGATCCCGCCCGAGTCGATCGGGGCTGCGGGCGTTCCGGCTGCCGCTCCGAAGACATAGACGATCGTTCCTTTCGTATAGACCATTATCGCCGTAATAACGGCGGTAAGACTCGAAGCAAGCGAGGCAAGAACGATCCAGGCATCCCTGATCTTCGGCACGAATCTTCCGATGACCGGGAGAAGGAATGCAGAGAACAGCGGTACTGCGATCAGCAGTGCCGGCAGATTTTCGAAAAGAACGTTCATTCCTTGAGCCTCCGCATCTTATCCGCATTGACCGTTCCGTATTTTTTGTAGATGACCATCACGAGAACAAGCATAAGGGCGGTCGTTGCGACCCCGATAACGATGTTTGTGAGTGTGAGCGCCTGGACCGTCGGGAGGACCATATCGGCGCCTTCCGGTGCGTTCGTGAAGATCGGGGCGATCCCGTTTTCCCGGTATCCGAGGGATACGAGGAACAGATTGACCGCTCCTTCGAGCATCGCGAGTCCCATCACCATTTTTATCATATTCTTCTTGAGAAGAATGGTGGCGAGCGCGATGCCTATAAGTAATGCCACCGCGATGAACGGCAGATTTGCTATCATTTTCTCCCTCCTTTTTTATCCGTATCGATATTCAGGACAGATGATTCTGCATCGTCCTCTTCCTGAGTAGGTTCTTTCAGGCCGGCGAACATGAACATCAGCACGGCCGAGAGTGCGCCAAACACCTCGATCCCGATCGCGAAGTTCAGGACCGGGATGATGCCGGCTGTGTAGAGATCGCCGGGATTTATTCCGTAGGCGACCGCATGGCCGAAGAGTCCTCCCGAGGCATTCAGCCAGTTGAAGAGGAATCCCGATGCGACCACGAGTCCGGCGAGCGCCGTGCAGATGAAGAGCATGAGACCCGCTGATTCGATGAGTTTGAAGCTCTTCACCGGGATGAACCGCTCCATACACTCGCGGTAATAATAACAGACGAGGATCAGCGCAACGCCGGTCGCGATCACCGCGCCTCCCTGGAATCCGCCGCCCGGCGTCAGGTGGCCGTGGACAACGATGTAAAAGCCGAAGATGAAGATGAACGGCACGAGCAGCCGGCCGGCGCTTCGTCCGATAAGACCGATCGTCATTTGTGCAGCCTCCTGAAAACCATCGCGACCCCAAGGACCGCGATAAAGAGGACGGTCGCTTCACCGAGCGTATCGAACCCACGGTAGTCGAAGACGATAGCGGCGACCACGTTGTTTGCGCCGGTCTCGGTCTGCGAGTGGTCAATGTAATACTGGTCCGTTGACGAGATGCTCGGATCGCCGAAGGTCAGACCGACCGCCGGCAGGAGAAGGATGAGTGTTACAAGAACGATCAGCACGATCACAAATCTTGGCTGGAAGACGGAGCCTGCCTCCTTCATTCCTCATCACCTTCCTTGCGTTTTGTTCCGCGTATGGCGATCATGAGGATCGCCGTCGAGATTCCTGCCCCGATACTTGCTTCTGCGATCGCCACATCAGGCGCCTGCAGAAGGAAGAACTCCAGGGCGAGCAGGAAACTGAATGCTGAAAAAGCGATCGCGGCAGCGATCAGATCCTTTAAGAAAAACACCGTTACTGCGCAGAAGAGGATCGCTGAGAGGAACAGGAGATGCAATACCACATAACTTTCCGGAAACAGTTCGATCATCGTCTTTTCTCCTCCCGGCGTTTCATGGATTGTATGTCCTCTTTCAGCGCGTCGTTTTTGGCGATCGGAGCGTTTCCCGACCGGTATGCGCTGCGTGCGATCGCGTGGGTGGAGGTGGTCCCCGTTATCACCGCGACGAGTAAGGCAAGAAGAACATGTGCTCCGTAGTTGAGCCAGGCTTCATCGCCGGAAAGCAAAAGACCGGCGGCATAGATGAGGACGGCGGCTCCCATGAACAGGAGACCGAAGCTTCCGACAAGTCCTGCGGCATGGATGCGGGTGTAGAAGTCAGGGAACCGGAAAAGACCGATCACCCCGAGGATGCTGAATATGAGTGAGATCAGCACGCAGACGGTTACGATTATGTCGATCATTCCAGATCTCCCATGATGAGTTTGGCGACGTAGAGTGTTCCGACAAAGGAGAGAAGAGCATAGACGATCGCCACGTCGATGAACACCGGCTGCTCGAACCAGAGCGAGAGGGTGATCATGACGATGACGACGAGGATGTTGATCACA
Organism: Methanocorpusculum sp. GPch4; assembly: GCF_012062385.1. Taxonomy (NCBI): domain Archaea; kingdom Methanobacteriati; phylum Methanobacteriota; class Methanomicrobia; order Methanomicrobiales; family Methanocorpusculaceae; genus Methanocorpusculum; species Methanocorpusculum sp. GPch4. Next base: position 7,947 of record NZ_SIJA01000029.1, read on the forward strand.
TCAAGAGCGAGCATACGGTCTGCGTTCGTCGGGCCGCGCCAGATACGGACCCCGCACGCGAAGATGAGCAGCACGAAGATGATCGCCGCGACCATGAATATATCGTTCATTGAGTGATCCTCCGGATCCATTTGGCGAGGTTGAGCTTTGCAAAGATCTTGTCTGCAGGTATGGCGCCTTTGGGGTCTTCACCGATATCGAGACAGTGGACATACAGTTCCCGGGTCTCTTCATCCACGTCCACACTGGCCGTTCCCGGCTGATAGGTGATGGATGCGGAAAGAAGAAGCGCTCCTGCGTCGGTTTTCATTCCCGGCGTGAGTTTGACGATCCCTGGTCTGATGTTTCTGCCGGTGATGACTTTCCAGGCAACGGTCAGATTTGCAATAATAAGTTCGATTAGAAACGGAATGATATAGACGATCAGGAGGAGCCAGCGAAGCGGGTTTGCCATTTTATAGCTTGTTCCAACCCAGATTTTCCGACATATCAACCCGGTTATAATCGAAAGAATTAGTCCAATGATGAGTTCTGCAGATGACCAGAGAAGGATCCCGTCGTTTGGCAGCGCCGAGCCTGCAGACAGTATCAGATAGATGATGAATGCTGCGATGCCAGCGAGTATTGCGGGAAAAATGCTTTTCACGCTGCACCTCTGAGTTTGCTCTTATTTCTCATGATAAATTATCACTTTATCTCCATACATGATTTTGTACAGACCCATACGTCGCAAATGATGTCTGTATCTATATTAGTAAGGATGCCTGCAATTTATATTCTGCGTCGTGAACGGGTGATTCGGTCGGTTTTTGTTCATGTTCCGGTCCCGCGCAGAGCAGGTGTCTTTACGCGGCGGCGGAAACCTTTAGGTTCCTCAGCGGAGCAAACAGAAGGTTTGCGACTGGGCAGAGCCGATTTTTGCGTGGGCAAGACCGGGCATATTTTTTGCCGCGAGGTATCTGCTGCCGGAAAGACTTTCATGCGGGAGGATGATCATTCCCGGTCTTTGGAGCGTGTTCCCGGACAATTTTCACCCATCCGTGCAAAAAAACCCGTTTATCCTGAGATATCTGAAGGAAGTCGGCGTGTATTTTATATACTAGAACGTTCTTCTATAAACTATCTCAAAAAAAAGGAGATGGTATTATTATGTCAATTGGAATTGGAGAAAATTTAACCGGATCTTTTGGTTATGCAAAAGACAAACTTATGGGAAGTATTGGCAACTGGATCCTTCTGATCATCCTGACCATTATCCCGATCGTGAACTTCATCGCAATGGGAACTTATCTGAAGGTCTACCGCGGAGAAGACCCGAAAGTTGAACACATCGGCAAATCCTTTATCGACGGTCTGCTTGTTTTGATCATCGCCTTCCTTTACATGCTCATCCCGACCATTATCGTAGGGATTCTCGGCGGAGGAAGTCTCATTGCTGCCGCTACATCAGGATCGACTGCCGCAGTTGCAGGCGTCGGAGCAGGCGTTCTCGTCCTTGCTTTCATTCTCTACCTTCTCTTTGCTCTCGTCATGACCCCGGCGATCGTCAACTTTGCCCGCAAAGGATTCGGCGCAGCATTCAAGTTCGGTGAGATCTTCGGCATGATCGGCAAAGCCGGCTGGCTCATGTACATCATCTCAATCATCTTACTTGCGATCATCTTCGGCATCATCGGCCTTCTCGGCATGATCCCCTTCATCGGCTGGCTCATCATGCTGATCATCTACCCGTTCCTTATCGTCTGGGCAGCAAAGTTCTACGCAAACCTGTTCGAGTAAGAACATAACTCACTTTTCTTTTTTTAACAGGAGTTACGCGGTGTTATCCCTGATCCGATTCATCAAGGGCATTACCGGCTTTTCTCGTGTGTCTGCACAAATACCGTACACGAAATCGACGTACACCCTGTTGATTGGCCCGTCAGTTTGGTTCGTCTGAGATCGCACCGCGTAACTCCTATTAAAAAAAATCGGAAAAGTCGGCACACAGCCGGCTGATGGTCCCCGTACCTCAGGTTTATCCCATCCCGCTCCAAAGATACTATGATGCCCGGCAAAAACCGGCCTGGAAAAAAACACACGACGGCGCTTTGCCGGTGAAATGCTGACGGAACAGAAAAACAGATATGATATTGCAGAAAACAGGAAGGAACAATGGCAGATTTTGATCTTGAAATGACAAACAAACCCGTCAAAAAGCGGGAAGAATTATTGGGAAAAGTCCTCGACCTCAAAGAACTGGTCTCCTATCAGGACGGGGCGGTTTCGAGCCGGATGATCGTCAGCAATAAATCTGGGAGCATCACCGTCTTTTCGTTTGATGAAGACGAAGGACTCTCCGAACACACCGCTCCGTATGACGCCGTGGTCACGATCATCGACGGCGAATGCGAGGTATGGATCGCCGGCAACACTCTCCAGATGAAAACGGGCGACACCATCATATTCCCGGCAAACGCCCCCCATGCGCTCAGCGCCATAACAAAATTCAAAATGACACTGACCATGATCCGGGGGTAACTTCAGATGGGCGGGAATGATAACGACGGATATTACTGCACCATCTGCGGCGGTATCCCTCCGGACAAGATCCACATCCGGCAGATCCTCGTAGACGGCAAAGCAACCGGGATCGACAAACTGGACTGGATCATTGCCGAGGTGAAAAAATTACATCTTACCGATGACACCGCCATCACCGAAGAACTGCTCAAACGGACAAAGGTGCTGAACTATGTTCCCACAAAAAAGACAAGAGAGTATGAGAAAGCTCTGCTGAAGGAATATAAAGATCCAACCCGGTAACTTCCTGCCCGTCCCATGGTTCTGGAAAAAACCCGGGCACGCAGTCCGGCTGCGGGATCAAAATTACCTCACATGATATAAAAGCGTGTGCAAAAAATCAACTGGCCGGAAAGCGGGATAACTGAGGTAATTATGGGCTGCACGTCGTTTTCGTGAATGGGAGTCGTTTTGACACATATGGGAGTTACGCGGTATGTGTGTGACCCCAAACCTCACCACCCCGGCTCAATTCCTCCTCCTCCTTTAAGCGAATCGTTTTATATATCTCTGCATCCTTCAACTATCTGTCTCATTCATTGAGAGGAAAATCATATGTCAATAGGAATTGGAGAAAACTTAACCGCATCCTTCGGGTTTGCCAAAGATAAACTCGGCGGCAGCCCGGTCACCTGGCTCATCCTTTCGATCCTGAACCTCGTCCCGATCGTCGACTGGATCGTCTACGGGGTGTATGTCAAAGTTCTGCGCGGCGAGGAACCTGATCTCGAGAATCTGGGAAAAACCTTCATCGACGGGCTTCTCGCCCTCATCATCGGCCTTATCTATATGATCGTGCCGATCATCCTGATCATCGTTGTCTCAGTCGGCATGTTCACCTTCGGCTCCGTAACCGTGACCCCGGGAGATCCCTCCGTTTCGGGAATGTCCGAAATAGCGGGCTTTGCTGTCATGTCCGGTCTGATCATCCTCAGTTTCGTTGTGGCGTTCCTGTTCTCCCTGCTCGCCACACCGGCGGTCGTCAACTTTGCCCGCAAAGGATTTTGCGCAGCATTCCGGATCGGTGAACTGGTACGCATGATCGGCAAAGCCGGATTGCTCAAATACATCGTTTCACTCATCCTCCTCTGGATCATCTTCTGCGTGATCGTCTTCATCTGCATGCTGATCCCGATCATCGGCTGGATCGTTCTGATCTTCGCCCTGCCGTTTTTGTACTTCTGGGCATCCAAGTACCTTGCAAACCTCTTCGAGTGATCTGCCGGCCCCAAATCTTTTTTTTTGCCGGATCCCGCCTGGAACTCTCCGCGCTTTTTTGCTGTGCATCCGGATACAAACCCTCCAGTCTGCTCCCTCCAAAAACAGGACACCCGTCAGGATAAAAAGACACCGCCCGGTCCTTCACCGGCGCATATCAGAAAAAATGCCGGATTTTCTGATACTTTTCTCCTGACAGGGCGACATCAGCCCCAAAAAATCCGTCATTCAGCGACATCAGCATTTAGTGGTCCGCGATAGGAAACAATATATAGAACTGCAATACAACAAATATGTGCAACAAGCGAAACAGGAAAAGCCATGGACAAACACACCGAGCCTGCGGAGGCCAGAAAAACTGCGTCTTCAAAGGCAGAAACCACTAACCAGGATGAAAATCCCGTTCCTGAAACCACTGTTGTTGACGAACTCACAAAAAAATACGATGAACTCAATGACAAACATCTTCGTCTCGCAGCCGAATTCGAAAACTACAAAAAGCGTGTGATACGCGAACAGGAAAATGCTGTCAGATATGCAAACGAAAAGTTTGCTCTCGACATCATCGACATCCTCGACAACTTCGAACGTGCGCTCAAAAGCGACGACGAACATCTTCGTGACGGACTCGAGCAGATCCACAAACTGTATCTCTCCATCCTTTCAAGAAACGGCATTGAACCAATGATCATCGAAGGAATGACGTTCGACCCCGCATTCCACGAAGCCGTCGCCTGCATCCCCGCAGACGCTCCTGAAGGTTCGATCATCGACACCGCCGTTCCCGGATACATGATCCGGGACAAGGTGCTCCGTCACGCAAAAGTGGCCGTAGCGAAGAAAAAAGAATAATACAGGTACTAAAAATGGCATCAAACAAAGTAATCGGAATCGACCTTGGAACCACCAACTCCTGCCTTGCTATTATGGAAGGCGGCAGTCCGGTCGTCATCGCAAACGGAGAAGGATTCAGAACAACCCCGTCTGTTGTCGGCTTCTCCAAAGAAGGCGAAAGACTCGTCGGGAACGTTGCAAAACGTCAGGCGATCATCAACCCCACCAGAACCGTCAGCTCGATCAAACGGTACATGGGTACCGACCACCCGACCGAGATCGACGGCAAAAAATACTCCCCGCAGGAGATCTCTGCAATGATCCTGCAGAAACTCAAGATGGATGCAGAAGCATACCTCGGCGAGAAAGTCGACAAAGCCGTCATCACGGTCCCTGCTTACTTCAACGACGCTCAGCGTCAGGCAACCAAAGACGCAGGACGGATCGCCGGACTTGAGGTCCTTCGTATCATCAACGAACCGACCGCCTCGGCTCTGGCATACGGCCTCGACAAAGAAAACGAAGTCACCGTCCTTGTCTACGACCTTGGCGGAGGAACCTTCGATGTCTCCATCCTCACTCTTGACGACGGACTCTTCGAAGTCAAATCGACCGCAGGAAACAACCGTCTCGGCGGAGACGACTTCGATGCACGCGTCGTTGACTTCCTTGCCGACGAGTTCAAGAAGAAGGAAGGCGTCGACCTGAGAAAGGACCCGGTCGCCCACCAGAGACTGAAGGATGCCGCAGAGAAGGCAAAGATCGAACTTTCCTCACTCCAGAAGGCAAACATCAACCTCCCGTACATCACCGCCACCTCCGACGGACCCAAACACCTGGATGTTGATCTGACCCGTGCAAAGTTCGAGCAGCTCATCGGCGACCTCGTCCAGAAGACCGTCGAGCCCGTCAAGCAGGCATTAAAGGATGCAGGCCTTAACGCTTCTGACATCAACCATGTTCTCCTTGTCGGCGGATCGACCCGTGTCCCGGCCGTCATCGAGACCGTCAAAAACCTTCTCGGCAAAGAACCCGACAAGACCCTGAACCCTGACGAGTGTGTCGCGCTCGGCGCGGCAGTTCAGGGAGCAGTTCTCACCGGCGAAGCAAAGGACGTTGTCTTACTCGATGTCACCCCGCTGACGCTTGGTATCGAGACGCTCGGCGGCATCGCCACGAAACTCATCGAGAGAAACACCACCATCCCGACCAGAAAGAGTCAGATCTTCTCGACCGCGGCAGACAACCAGACCTCTGTTGAGATCCATGTCGTCCAGGGAGAGCGTCAGTTCGCCCGCGACAACTTCAGTCTCGGCAGATTCCAGCTCACCGGCATCCCGTCAGCACCCCGCGGCATGCCGCAGATCGAGGTCACCTTCGATATCGACGCAAACGGTATCGTCCATGTCTCCGCAAAGGATCTTGGAACCGGCCACGAACAGTCGATGACCATCTCCGGCAGAAAAGATCTCAAAGATGACGAGATCGAAAAGATGGTCCGCGACGCAAAACAGTTCGAGGAAGAGGACAAGAAACGCCGTGAGGAGATCGAGCTTCGAAACAACGCCGACAACGCCGTCTACGCTGCGGAAAAACTCGTCAACGACAAAGAGACCGCTGACAAGATCGACGCCGAAGACAAGGAAAAGATCTCATCCGGCGCTGCAGCTCTCAAAGACGTCCTTGCAAAAGAGGATGCATCCTCCGAGGAGATCAAAGAGAAGATGGACGCCCTTCAGGAAGTCGTCTTCGCGGCGACCTCCAAGATGTACCAGAAGATCCAGGAAGAACAGCAGGCGGCAGGCAATGCGGCCGGTTCCGGATGTGAAGGCAACTGTGACTCCTGCAAAACCGACGACAATGTCGTAGACGCAGACTACGAAGTCAAAAAGGACTAAACCTCCTTTTTTTGGGAATGTAAGAAATGGGTTCGGAATCGTACTATGATGTCTTGGGTTTGCCCCGTAACGCTACGGAGACAGACATTAAAAAGGCTTACCGAAACCTCGCCAAGAAGTATCACCCGGACGTCTGCAAAGAAGCCGGGGCTGAGGAGAAGTTCAAGTCGATCAACGAGGCTTATGATGTTCTTTCTGACGAGAGCAAACGCCGGCAGTATGATCAGCTCGGACATGATAATTTCACGAATGCATCGAAAGGTAATTATTCCGGTGCAGGAGGTGCAGGATTCAATGCGGACTTCTCAGGATTTGGAGATATCTTCGATTTCTTCGGCGGAGGAGGACGCAGACAGAGCGGGCCAAGAGAAGGCGACGATCTGTTGATGCGGATCCAGATCACGCTGGAAGAGGCGGTGTTCGGAACGCAGAAGGAGATCGAGGTCATGCATACGGAGAGCTGTCCTGACTGTGACGGGACTGGCAGTTCAACGAAGAAGACCACGACCTGCAGCAAATGCGGAGGAACGGGTCAGATCAAACAGGTGAAGAACTCGATCTTCGGCCAGATGGTCACCCAGTCTCCGTGTCCAAACTGCGGCGGAAGAGGGAAGATCCCCGAGTCTCCGTGTAAGAAATGCAACGGAACGGGACGGACCAAGATCCGCAGAAAGGTCACGGTCAATGTTCCGGCAGGTATCGACAGCGGCATGCGTCTTCGCATGGAAGGATACGGCGAGGCGGGAGATTACGGAGCGAGAAACGGCGATCTGTATATCGAAGTCTATGTCGTGTCGAATCCGAAGTTCGACCGTGAGGATGATAATCTGATCACTCAGTATGAGATCTCGCCGGCACAGGCAGTTCTCGGATGCGAGGTGGAGATCGAGACGATCGATAAGAAGAAGGTCGTGCTGAAGATCCCGGCAGGTATCGCCTACGGGACCCGTCTCCGGATCGCCGGCGAAGGTGTTCGAAGACGCGGCAACTACGGAAATCTGCTGGTCAGGGTCGTGATCTCTGTGCCAAAGAAGATCTCTTCTGCAGAGAAGGAACTGTATGAAAAGCTTCTGAAGGCTGAAGGAAACGCCGGCTCTTCTTCGTCGAAGGATGACGAGAAGGAAGGCCGCAAAAAGCGCGGGATCTTTAAGTAAGCGAGGGTGGAGTGAAGGTTCCCTTAACTCCACCCGAAGCGGGGAGCAAATCTTTGATTTGCGACTGCGGGTCGGATGCGAAGCAGACGACCTCAGCTGAGCAAACCAAAGGTTTGCGACCAAGCGAGGATTTCCCTTCACTCAACCCGAAGCGGGGAGCAAATCTTTGATTTGCGACTGCGGGTCGGATGCGAAGCAGACGACCTCAGCTGAGCAAACCAAAGGTTTGCGACCAAGCGAGGATTTCCCTTCACCCCACCCGAAACGAAATCCCTCCACACAATATATTTGTAAACACCCCCGGACCGGTGCTCTTTGCAAGGGAGCGTACTCCCGATCACACTCTTTTTTTATGCCTTTCACCGCCTTATCCGGAAAAGAAAGTGCCACCCTTAATTAACCCCCGCGTCTATAGTAATAGATAATGACTCTCGCATTGCTCTCAGTCTGGGATAAGACCGGGATCCTTGATCTCGCCCGCGTCCTGACTGCAAACAACATTGGAATCCTAAGTTCCGGAGGGACTGCCAAAGCTCTGCGTGAAGCGGGCATTCCTGCAAAAGACGTTTCAGACTACACCGGTTTTCCCGAGATGATGGACGGCCGCGTAAAGACCCTTCACCCGAAAGTCCACGGCGGTCTTCTCGGCCGCAGAGGCACCGATGACGATGTTATGATGAAACACGGCATCGAGAGAATCGACATCCTCTGTGTCAATCTGTATCCGTTCGAGGAGATGTCGAAAAAGGATCTCCCGCTCGAAGAACTCATCGAGTTCGTCGATATCGGCGGCCCCGCGATGATCCGCGCGGCATCCAAAAACTACAAGGATGTTGCCGTATTGACCGATCCGGCTGATTATCCGCTGGCGATCGAAGCGGTAAAATCCGGCGGGTTCACTGAAGAGCAGAGACTTCATCTGGCAGCCAAAGCATTCACCCGTACGGCCGCCTACGATGCTGCGATCTCCAACTATCTCAACGGGATCGACAAGGAGTTCCCTGATGTGTACACCGTGCAGTTTGGCAACGGCAGAAAACTCAGATACGGAGAAAACCCCCACCAGCTGGCCGCCGTTTACGGAACATCCGGCATCGCCGGTCAGACCGCTCTGCAGGGAAAAGAGATGTCCTACAACAATTATCTCGATGTCCACGCAGCGGTAAGTCTCTGCAGAGAGCTTGACGGATTTGCGACCGTGATCGTAAAACACAACAACCCCTGCGGAGTCGCGCTTGGGAAAAATCAGCTCGAGTCCTATCTCAAGGCGCGGGATGTCGACCCGGTCTCGGCCTACGGCTCGGTCGTTGCGATGAGCACGCACGTTGATACCGAGATCGCGAAGGAGATCTGTTCGACCTTTGTTGAGGTTTTAATCGCTCCGTCGTTCAGCGACGAGGCACGCGAGATGATGAAGACGAAACAGAATATGCGTCTCTTAATTCTCCCGCCGGTTGTTCCTGCTGATGAGATACGCACGATCGACGGCGGTATTCTCGTCCAGAGGACCCCGGCATACACCGAGGACTGGAAGGTCGTTTCCAAGCGTGCTCCAACCGCAGACGAGGTCGAGGCACTCAAACTCGCCTGGAAAGTGGTCAAGTACGCGAAAAGCAATGCCATCATCTATGCGAACAAAACCGAGACGGTGGGAATCGGCGTCGGTCAGATGAACCGCGTGGACTCGGCGAAGCTCGGGATCCAGAAGGCTGCGGAGTTCGACAGGACGATGAAAGGGACCGTGATCGGGTCCGATGCGTTCCTGCCGTTTGCCGATACGCTGGAAGTGGCGGCCGCAGCCGGAGCAACGGCGCTTATCCAGCCGGGAGGATCTATCCGTGACAACGAGGTCCTCGAGAAGGCGGATGAACTGGGTATCGCGATGGTTTTCACCGGGACCCGGCATTTCAGACATTAATTATGGATTTTTCGGGGATTTTCCCCGGTGCTTTTTTTTCTGAAGGGGTCGTGCTTACCCGGTCGGGTATTTTGCATCTATTTGAAGAAAATTATCTGAAGAATAATGGTATTTGCCTGGGCATACCTGTATGATCACGATCAGGACACTGGGCGCGGCGGCTCCGGGACCACGCGGACCATCGTGAAGTTCACCATTTTCTCCGCGGTGTTTCCAAAAATATCGGTGACGACGAGAGTGATACTGGTATTGCCCGCTGTTGTCGGATACTCGCCGGCGACGCAGGGGTAGGGATCGAGAGTCGTGATTTTTTCCTCACCGTAACTGTCCGACCGGACGAAGACATCGGCGATCTGATACCTGGATGTGATGAACGCCCGGACGACTCCCCAGGGCGGGACGACATCCCCGTAAGAGGCTTCGCCGCCTTCGGCCGGGAAGAGAATGGTGATCGCGGGATTTTCATCTCCGGTGTACTGGACATACGCCGGGACGAGACGTTCGAGCGTTGTCGAAAGGTCTTCTCCATAGTTGCAGATATTTTTCAGCGGGATCATGACCCGGTCGGGAGGAACGTGGGTGATGAGGGCGATATATTCGGCGGAGTCGATTTTGAGAAGGATGACAGGGTCGTGCGGCCTGAGTATTTTTGCAACGGATATGTCGTATTTCCCGGAGGTGCCTTCGAGCGTCATGTAGGGGACAAGGACGGATGAAGCCGGAAAGGATGCGGTCGTCTGGGTTTCCTGTATTTTTCCGTTCATGACCGAGGCCGGCAGGATCAGGGTCTCGAGATTTTCTTCCGGATGCGTGTCGTTTTCCAGGGGAATGAGGCATCCGGCGGAGAGGATGACGGCGAGAATCAGGAGAAACGCAGCGATCCGTTTCATGAATCTCATATAGGATGAGAGGTGCCTTAAATATATTGAGCATAGTATCCAATTGTCCGCGGGAGGAGGTTTGGGAGGTGAGGTCAAAACGGCTGGAGGATATCAGGAAATAAAGCGAAAGAGTTTCAGGACATACACATATACCTACAGTGATAATGGAGGAAATGTATGTTTACGATCTATGTTTATATTCTTGATACTTTGGCCGACTGGGAACTGGGGCATGTTACTTCGGAGCTGAATTCCGGCCGGTTTTTCAAAAAAGGCGCGGAGCGTGTATCGCTCAAAACGGTTAGTTATTCAAACGAGCCGATCACTACAATGGGCGGGATGACCATAGTGCCCGATTGTTTGATCGATGATATCGTTGTGAGTGAAACAAGCGTGCTGATCCTGCCGGGCGCAAATACATGGGACGACCCAAAGCATTGCGCTATTATTGAAAAAGCAGGCGAACTTCTCTCTTCAGGCGCTTTGGTGTGTGCGATCTGCGGAGCTACTGCGGCTCTTGCCAATGTTGGGATGTTGGATACGCGTTTGCATACCAGTAACGGACCGGGATTTCTTGAGATGTTTTGTCCCGGATATAAAGGGCAGAATTTCTATATTGATGAGCCGTCTGTTGCGGATAATAACCTTATTACTGCAGGTTCCACCGGAGCTTTGTTGTGGGCGAAACAGATCATTGAGCATTTAGGTGTTTTTGAATCAAACACGCTGGAATCCTGGTATGCATATTTCAGTACAGGAAAGCCGGAACATTTCTTTGCTCTGATGCAGAGTCTGCAGCCCGGCAAGGAAAACTGATCCGCTTTTGCGATGGGGGAGAGAGGCAGATCCCCCTCTATATTCACCTCCGTTTTAATAACAAGCGAAATGTCTTTGCAGAGAGCAGAGGGGAGGCTTTCGTATTTTTGCGCTGGGAGATTCCCTCCACATCCTTCCCCGGAGAGATGAGCTGATGAAACACTCTTGTGTTTTTTCTTTTAATATAGCTGATTCTTCATTTACGGACTGAAAAGTAGAATTTTGGCGATGAGATCTCCTGCTGATTTATAACAAACTATATGCTTGAGCGTTACGAACAATGGACCATTGAGCGTGGTGAAGTGTAGACATGGCATTGAGTTTACGTGATAAGGAAATACAGGCAGCGAATCCGATCCAGCATACTAAAAGATGTCATCTTCTGCGGTCCGGGACAAGCTGCTGTATGAAAACATCGGATATCCTCACATATTTTTTACAAAGATGTGTGTTCCCCTATTTGAAATTGGAAATGATATAATAGATATGCGGAGAGGAGAAAAAATGGAAAGGGAAAATGTCAAATGAACATTGTAAAAATCAACGATAACGACAAGACAAAATATCTGGACCTGCTGCTTATTGCAGATGAACAGGTAAGTATGATAGAAAAATACTTATATCGCGGTGATATGTTCGCTATGTATGATGATGAGGATGATGATGTTAGGGCAATTTGCGTTATTACACAAGAGCAGGCAGATACGTTTGAACTCAAGAATATTGTTACCGTTCCCAAATATCAACGGAAAGGCTATGGACAAAAACTCATTGCCTTTATTGTTGACTACTACAATAAGTCTGGCAGCGAATTATATGTTGGAACGGGCGATAGTCCTGCGATACTTCGTTTCTACGAAAAATGCGGATTTGTAAAGTCGCACATTGTTAAAAATTTTTTTGTAGATAATTACGACCATGCTATGTATGAAGACGGACAGCAGCTGATTGATATGATTTATTTGAAAAGAGATCTGTGAACGATCCTAAGACATCATGGCTGCTGTCGGCCGCATGGATCATCAGGAGTTCTCAACCGAACCGCTCTGCAGCGGAGGCATCATCCGTTTCATTGAAATCATCGGTGAAGCGGCAAAATATATCCCAGAAGAGATCCGCACCGAATATCCTGATATCCCCTGGAGAAAAATGGCCGGAATGAGAGACCGTCTGATCCATGCATATGCGAATGTCGATCTCAAATACGTCTGGGATTTTGCAGTAAACGATTATCCCGCTGTATTATATGCAGATATCTGCCCTGCGTACAGCACTTGAGTTACACGAATGATTGATTTTTTGATGCTGACATTTTTGTGTGTGCCTGAGACCCCCTCCGGCTCACCCCGCCAGCGCCTTTATTAGCTTTGACTCTTTTCTACGCTTCGTTCATGTTGTCTCTTGACAGTACCTTCTCCAATCGAACTGAAATTTGTCCCTTATAACCGTTTCTCAATATTCTTCCAGCTATGAGTACTCAGACAACTTTTATCTAAATCCTTCGTCATGTTTTCCCAAAGCCTATACGGTATAGTCATTGACAAGTAGTCTTTAATAGCGGCACTTCTCTGGGAAATGTCAAAAAGGCCCATGATCGCATAAGGTTCTTCTTTATCTATCTGCTCTGCCGCATATACGATAGAATGGCACGCTGCTCCAAATGGTGCAAGAGTATTCACAGCTTTTCCATTATAGAAGCCCTGCATAGTAACAAGTGCTGACATCTGGTCTGCATTTGCAAAGATAAATACTAAATCCGGAGTGCCGACTTCTGCCCATTTACTAAGCGGTGCAAAAACAATTCGTGGATATGCCTTATCTGAATAAGGCATATTCTGCCTCCACCTCATTGCAATTTCTTCATCGCAGAAGAATCTCTCGCCTTCTCTCACCATCGGCGGAGCTCCTTGCGGCGCGCGCTCCCCTAACCCTTGAGAAAGCATTTTATGGATATTCGGATTCAATCTGGTAAAACCATCTCCAAAGCAGGCACCGACTGCTCCTCCCGGACAGGTACAGCTGTCCTCGTTCATTGACGTGACTTTACCCTTTGCGGCGGCCAGAACAAAAGGAATTACACAATTCCTCTTTTCCGGAGAAGCTTCCAAATCAATTTTTGCATCCGTATTTCCAAAGAATATACCTACGGGTTCTAAATCCAGATGCAGCATTTCAACTAGCTTCAAATCCATATTCTTGACCTCATTAAATTAATATTTTATCTCTCTTTATTTAATTATACCACAGTACACCTCTCCTCTAATACCAAGTGTATGAATCTGTATAGTGATACCAATTGTTGTTTTTGAGTTTGACACAGACGATACCGTCTTCAATCCATACTTTTGTCCTTCCGCCCCTGTCCCCCTTTTCGTGAATTTAGTTGGCGGGTTGGCGACGACCTCAGCCGAGGCGGGGACCTTTAGGTCCCTCAGCTGAGCAAGTCGATAGACTTGCGAGCAAATCTCTGATTTGCGTTATTTTTTCGTGAATTTCGTGTGATGAGGAGTACCATACAAGGAATCTCGTTCAATGTGAATACAGGGATCACAGCACGAGGGAAAAAAAGTACATGAAGGCATGAATGAATTTTGATATGATTATCACTGAATTTCTGGGGTTTTATTAATATACTTGTGTGATCGATTAACAAGTAGGGAAAATATGGGGTTTCTAAGTAATTTATTTGGGAAACAATCTGCTGAAACAAATTTGACTGAAATGAAAAACATTCCAGTAAAAAAAAGACCTGATCTCCTGTCTGTTCATCCGGACATTAGAGATTTAATTTGGTTGAATGACGGGCCAAATAAGAATTATAGTCCAGATAAAAAAGAGAGCAGATACGAATATGAAGGACTAAGATTTGTAATCTCTTCTATGAGCGGGGAAGAACCGAGTTCAATTTCACTCAAGTTACCTGTTTCTTTTGTTGAAGATTCTGTGAAAGTTGAACGACCCCCATATTATCCAAGATATGCTCAACTAACTCCTGAACAAAGAGGTGAGTATTGGAAATTACTTGCCAATCCGTATAAACCAGGAGTAGATATCGGATATATTTTTATCTTATACTATGGACTGGAGAGACATCTTCTCAATGGAAATTATGAAAAAGCATTTGATGTTGTTTTGAAATTACGCGACGTTCATCAAAATGGTTCTTTTCAAATTTACTCCGGAAATGCACTAATATTGACTGGTCTCTACAGACAACGCCCAGATTTAATAAGGAAATTCGTTCGGTCAATCGATCATGATTTTGAACTTATATTTTCCGATAATCTGTATCTCCTCTGTATGTTTGGTTTGGATATTCCTCTTTCAGCAAAAGACATCATGCGGATGGCAAAAACGTTTGAGTTTACCAACCTTAATTACATCAAAAAATATCCCGACATTTTTGAAGAAGTTCTCTTAACAAATATACAACAAAAATACAATGCAGATGTTTTGAATATTAAGGATTTCATTAATGAAAAAGAGAACAGAAAATTGCACGTACAAAACACCAGCATTTTTGCAAATATGTCTATCATCAATACGAGTATCCAAGTACCGCAAATCGCTGATAATTTTAAATTGAAAAAAGCAGTGTACGATTTGTTGGAAGAAACCCATGAACAGACTAAAGTTAAACTTGCATCTCTTCGAAAAAGTGGCGAATTAAAAGCAGAGGTAAAAGCCGAGCCTAAGAAAAAAGTAATTCCTGTCTTTGATAGTGATATGGAGAAAACACTTCAAAAAGACCTTATTTCAAACAAAGATGATGCATATGATAGGCATTTTTCATTAATTGCTTTACAGAATTTTTACTATAAATATCGCGATGTCGATGAAAAATATCTGGATAAGTGCATTATTGCTTGTAATGAAGATATAAACTCTCTAGCTAATGTGCAAAGAGATTATCGTAAGCAGGAGATTAAAACAATAAAGCAGTTATCCAAATATCATAGTAGCCTTGAGAATGATGCTAAGGTATCAAACGTGGGATATTTCACCGGAGTCATACCCGCGTTTAGTAGATTAGCAATCATTTATGAAAAAAACAAAAAATACAACGATGCACTCAATGTTTGTGATCAGGCTATTAAATATTACACAAATTATGGTATGCTATCCCAATCACAGGAATTTGAAGAACGCAAAGAAAAACTCCTGAAAAAAGTTATGTAAGAAGAGAGGACAGTCAGAAATTTTGCTGAAACTCCTACTATTGTTAGGAACGAACCTACTCTCTCAAACAAATTAAGATATCTCCACCGCGGAACGACTTGCAAGTCTAACGACTTGCTCAGCTAAGGGTGTTCGCTTTCAGCGTCCACCCCGCAGTCACTTCCCGCACCCCAAAAATAACCAAACAATATTCATATATCCTTACGGGAGGCGCCGGGGCGCCGACAGGATTTGCCCGAACGTTCCCGATGAGGGATGAACCGGCGGGACGATAAGGCACGCCGTGTTCAAGTGAGGATAAGCAAATCCGATTCTGAAAGCCCGAAGGGCGAGATTCGCGCCGATTCGCGGTTGGTTTTATCTCAGGTGTCCACACCTTGTCCTTCTCCGTCCTAAATTATTCACCAACCCCCTCCATTCCTCCGCCCCTGTACCCCTTTTTGTGCATTTTGTTGAGTTGCGAATGGGACGCTGAAAGCGGACGACCTCAGCTGAGCAAATCGTTGATTTGCGTGTTTGTGGATTTTGTGATAGAGTCTTGCCAATATTTATGTGGAACGAGAGACCATATTCCCAAATGATGACAAAATTATGATTTCTGGAAACTATAATCTCAGGGCATAAAAGAATATGAAATTATTAAATAATCTGCTTGATAAAGATCTATATGAAGTAAAGGAAGAAGATTTACTTTCCACAGTAAAAAAGCAACGAAATACATATTTTATTTGTACAATAATACTCATACTGCTACTTGTATTACTCTTGGTATTTTTCTATGTACAAGCCGCTGACTATAATGAACAAATTGACAACCATTTTTCTACACAATATCAGGAAGTCTATTATCCCAAAGGTGAAGAGAATATTAATCTTATAATCAATGAGACCAGAAATATTACCGATCCAATAGATAAACTCACTGCAATAGCAGACTGGGAAATAGATGGATTCATTAATTTTCTTCAATATCAGAAATGGAATACGTCATATAATCACACCCGGAGATTGGGAAGTAATTATGTGTATGACGACGAGGGGCGGATTAGAGCGGCGAGTGGTCCTTATCAGAATGATCCCTATTGGATAGCTTATCATAAAATAGGAGCATGCGGGGAACTAGGAACATTATTTGCGTATGTGGCTAATCAATCAGGATTTGAAACACGATTGGTCTCTGCCACATACGCTGATTTACCAAATAATCATGCATGGGTGGAAGTAAAAGTTAACGATGAATGGATGTATTTTGATCCAACGGTTTACTGGGATAATTACAATAATAAATGGAATCAGACTTTCACAGATAAGTGGTATGGATCCTTGGATGAGCAAGATGTATGGGGAGTTAAAGTGTGGGGTATTTATGACAAGGAAACACGCCAGGATGTATGCAATGGACGGTATGAAAATGTGGACCAGATCCAATGGTGGGAGAAACATACATACCGTATAAGGACGTTCATAGCGTTTTGGATCGTAAATCCAATCCTAAATTTTTTCGAATAGAATTCTAATTAAAGTAGATGAAGGTGAAACATGGAAAATATTAATCCATTAAAGGAGATTGAAGTAACACTCGAAGATTATAATAAAATCGCATGGAAAGATATTCTTAAACACATAGATGAAGATGCGAAGGTAGGAACACTTTATTACTATAATCACCTCTTTGAGAAACTATCTGAGGTTAAACAAACAGAAGGTGATTTAAAATCAGCTAAAATATTCTATTTGTTTAGAGACATCACATCCTATATTCTGAATAAGCCATCAAACCCCCAACAACCATTTGTACCATGGGGCCAAATGGGGACTTTCAAAACACCTTTACCTGATAATTTTACGGATACAGATTTGAAATTCTTTGAATCGATCCTCCCAGAAATCGAGGATATATTCTTGCTCTCCAGAATTGCTGACACGCTTTGGTTACGTGGTAAACCAAGAAACAAAGATCATGCTCTTCATGCAATAGATGCTTACGTCAAATATCCATTGAACTCTGAAAGATTCATAATTGAAAATAGCCTAAATGCCTGGGAACGCGCCCTCTACCTTTCAAAAATTCTAAAAACTAGTGGAAATGAACGATATGAAAAAATAATCAACACGTTGTATGATATATTTCAATCACTCAAGGCAGAGTCAAAGGCCTCCGTGTTTCTGTTGAGATTGGCAAGATTGTTAAGATTAGATTCTAAAGATGTTTCCAATGAGAAAAGGCTGATTATTGCAGAAAAATTAGAACAGAATGCCAAGTACCAATCATATTTGCATATTGTAGAGGACATCTATGATGAGGCAATAAAATGGTATGAATTGGCTGGTAAAATAGACAAAAAACCGCAACTATATTCAGATTATGTTGCAAGAATTGAAGAAAGGGTTTTGGAGAATGATACCAGTAATGAAGGATATATTAATTCATATCTCGAAACGGCAATACTGACTCTTCGAAAAATTCCTAAGGCAAATAGAAGAGAATTTGATGTAGATAAGCGATTAATTGCGCTTCGTTCCAAGAAAGGTGAATCAGATAAATTACTTCTGGCAGATATGATTACAATTAGTTCCGATCCGATTAATATCAAGGAACTGGTCATTCAGAGTAGCAGGAAAATAACCGGCAAATCTCTTTACGATGCGTTAGTGATATTGAGTTTGATTCAACCTCCAATTAAGGAAGCGACTCTTCGAAAAGAAAGTATTGAACTAATGAAAACTACTCCACTCCAGACTCTATTCCCAATTATTCATGTGGATAAATCGGGGCATACAATTGCATCAACTCCATCAGTGGATTCAATAAATTTAGATCCGGAACAATCTGAACCAATTATATTCGAACAAATGTTGAGCCAGTATAAATTACTCATTGGTTTACTCGCTCAAGGATGCATTTATCCAGCCCTGCAAACATTTAATGCAGAGCATCATATCACTGAATCCTTATTATTGGATGTAGTTCATCATTCATCAAGAGTTCCCGAAGAGAGAGAGGAAATTTGGGCAAAAGCTCTATATTACGGGTTTGAATATGAATTTTGTATTACAACCCATCTCTTTACAACTCAACTTGAGAACTGGATTCGATTAATTTTACAAGAAAATGGACAATTAACTACTACAATTGATAGCGAGGGAATTGAAATAGAAAATGCCTTGGGCACCTTAATCGCAAACAACAAAGAAGTCTTGGTCACTGTGTTTGGCGAAGATTTGTATTTTGAATTGCGGGCGTTACTCACAGAGCGTAATGGATTAAATATGCGAAATGAAGTGGCCCATGGATTACTGTCATATAATGAACTCAACTCCTATAACTCCATGTATCTTTGGTGGTTCTGTCTTCGATTGGTAATGAGGGAAGCACTCTCTCAAAAAGAAACTACTCAGAAATAATTCGGCATAGTTGAGGTGGGGCAGTTATGATTAACCTAATCATTGGAATTGTAGTAGAAGAAATTTCAGTAATTATTTTAAGAATAATATTAACCCCTCTTATCTGGGAAATGGGAAATATTGCAGGAAATATGGATGGTTATAACCTTTTTATCCTCTGTATGGATTTAGCAAATATCATTCCAGCAGGCATCTTGTTGCTACTTGGAATTTTACTCGCGGTGGGACATAATTAATCCTAAATTTCCTTTGATTGATCCATCGGTTCAGATAAATAAAATCCAAATGAATTGATTATAGCTAACACGTGTGTAATTTTCACATATTATCTCATGATGGTCAATCCCGCATCCATCTTTTCATAAATGTAGTTCAGAAAGAAACCACATATCCCACGGTCGCAAGTTTCCTTCGAAAACTTGATCGCAAGGCAAAGCCTTGCTCGGCTAAGGGACCTAAAGGTCCCCGCCTCCGCTGAGGTCGTCCCCTTCGCTTCGCTCGGGTCCAACCCGCGAATAAACTCCTTTATCCCCCTTCACCCCAAATAGTACCCACACCAATGACCGGCGGAGAAGAAGTATTCAAATATAAACAGTGCCTCATCCTCAGAAGCGACTTAAAACTCAGCTGCGGAAAAATGTGTGCCCAGGCAGCCCATGCCTCCATCGGCGCCTACGAAAAAGCCTCCCTTGCTGACAAAAAAGAATGGCTCCGGGAAGGCCAGAAAAAAGTCGCCCTCAAAGCCTCCGGCGAACGAGCCCTCTACGAACTCAAATTCGCTGCAGAAATGGCAGGCGTCCCTGCCTCCCTCATCATCGACGCCGGCTACACCGAGATCCCCCCCGGAACCATCACGGCGCTTGGCATCGGGCCCGCAAAAGCCGAACTCATCAATAAAATAACCGGACACCTCCCCCTCCTCTGACATGAAACCATCCACCCACCCACTCGAAATCGACCTCGGCATGCGGTACTACGCCACAAGCCAGCCGGGAGTCGGCGGACGTCTGCGAACGACGCCCGAAGACTTCGTCGTCGAAGAACTGCCCATCACCTTCACCAACACCGGACCCTACACAATCTGCAAACTCACCAAACGCTCCTGGGAACACCAGCATGCCATGCACGAGATCACCGACCGGTTAAGGATCAGCCAGAAACGCATCGGATGGGCAGGCACCAAAGACAAAAACGCCGTCACCACCCAGTACATCTCCCTCTACAACGTCCCGGCGGAAGTCCTCGAGAACCTCAACATCAAAGACATGATCATAGAACCGGTCGCCACCCACCAGTTCTCCCTCGGCCTCGGGCAGCTCCTGGGCAATACCTTCAAGATCACTCTCCGGGACTGCGAAGAAGAAAATCTCGCTGAGATCACCGCCGCGATCGCAGGCGAAATAGCGGCCGGTATCCCCAACTACTACGGACTCCAGAGATTCGGCGCACTCAAACCCGTCACCCACAAAATGGGATACCATATCCTTCGAAACGAGTTCAAAGAAGCCGTCGACCTCTACGTCGGAGGCTGCTTCCCGCACGAATCCGAACAGGTCCAGAACGCCCGCAGAGCATTCGCCGAAACCGGCGACGCAAAAACCGCTCTGTATGAACTCCCCTACTGGCTCTCTTATGAGCGGATCATGCTCGACTCCCTCGCCAAAAACCCCGGCGACTACGGAGCGGCCCTTCAGGCAATGCCCCCAAAACTCCTCTCCATGTTCGTCTCGGCATACCAGTCCTGGCTCTTCAACATTGCCCTTTCCAGGAGATGCGAAGACGGAACACCGCTCAACGATCCGAGAATCGGCGAACATCTCGAGTTCACGAACGGGCGGATCGACACCGTCACCGAGAAAAACATCGCGACCGCCCGCCAGCACATGAAACGCGGAAGATGTTTCGTCGTCGGCTGGATGCCCGGAAAGACCCTCCCGGTAGCCCCGGGTCCTCTCGAAGAGACGATGACTGCCCAGATGGAGAAGGACAACATCTCCATGCAGAGTTTTGCCGCCGCCGCTGAGTTTGTAAAAACCAACTTCGACGGCGCCCACAGGAGAATTTCTCTTGCGACCGAAGTAAAGACCGCGGTCTTTGAAAACAATGTGGAGCTGAGCTTCGTTCTGCCGCCCGGCCATTACGCGACCACCGTCGCGAGAGAGTTCATGCAGGCAGCTCCCGAAAAAATGGTCTAACCGCCAACTCCTTTTTTAGACAGCGGGATTTCGAAAACCCGGATTCGCGATACATATAAGGTGCCTGCAGGCAACTCTACACGTATGAGGAAATCTGCATTTCTCCTGATACTTATCCTGATTTTTGCCGTTATTTCAACCGCAGGATGCACACATCAGGCCATACATCTCGACACGGACAAAAAACCTTACTCATCGAATACGCCGGATATCGGCGGAGTCTTCAACATGTACGCCTACGATGACTTCGTCATGTGGGAGTACATCATTGAGACGGAAGATAAAGTAATCTACGGAATCAATTTTAATGAAGGGGTCATCCCGGAGAAGGACTGGAAAGCGAAGAGCGAAGAGGCACTCGCTGCTGTCAAAGAGTATCACGCGGCCAAGTACGCGGACGCATTCGAGATGAAAGAGGTGACGATCCTCGGGCAGTATGAAGACGGCCTGCATAAGGGTAAGGCCTATTGGACCTATTTATCGCCCGATGAGCTGGCATTCTCGAGGTTAGAAACAGGGACAAATTAGAATTTATCGTGCCAGTACCCGGTGACCCGGCCGTTCAACGCGAGCTGCCCGAGTCGTTTGTCGATCTCCGGCAGGATGTCCCGGGGTGTGGAACCGGCGAGCGGCGTTCCCGGAAGCGGAGTCAGGTAATGGACATGGGCCGTTCCGTATCTGGTCACGTCAGAAACGAGTGAGAGGGTCGCCTCCTCATCCTCGTCCGACGCAAACGGGAAGCCGAAGATCACGTCTACCACGGGAATCAGCCCGACTTTTTTACAAGTATCCAGCGCCGAATAGACATCGGAGACCGTATGACCCCGGCCCATTTTCCGGAGAACGGCGTCCGAACCGGACTGCGCCCCGAAATGGAGTTTGGTGTTCGAACAGAACTCCGTCACGAGTTCGGCGGTCTCCTGAATAACGAACTCGGGCCTGACCTCGGAAGGGAACGTCCCGAAGTAGATATTGTTCTTCGGCATCGAAGACAAAAGGCGGCGGAGTTTTTCCACATCCGGAACGCGGCCGTCCGCCGAACCGTAGGCGAATGCGTTCGGCGTGACGAAACGTGCATCCTGATATTTTTCCGCCATAGAGACGATCGCTTCCCTTGAACGATGACGCATCCGTCTTCCGTGCAGACATGGCGTCTGGCAGTAGGCGCAGGAAAACGGGCAGCCGCGGGAAAGTTCGATATAGCCTTTCATCCGCGAAAACGAGGGGAATGCATCGAGTAAGACCGAATGATCGATCGGGACGAAAACGGAACCCCGGGAGGTGACTCCCGGGATCTTTGAAGCATCCTCTCCCGCCTCGAGAGCGGCAAGAAGCCGAGGGAGGGTCCGTTCTCCTTCGCCGACCGCGACATAATCCGCGATCTCAGCGACCTCCTCCGGACAGGCCGAGGGGTGTGGGCCGCCGACTATCGTGATCTGCTCTGCGGAGCGGATCTCGTCGACATATTTAGGATAGTCAAGACTATTCAGACTATAACAGATCACATCCCCCCCGTCCGAGGGGGAATCGACCGGCTCGAGAATGTATCCGTATTTTTCGGACGCGGCATACAGGGCAGCATACGAGTTTCTGGCCGCTGCGATGAAACGCCAGGTTATCCGCATTATGCGAAAGAGACCGTACCGCTTGTCCCGTCAACGGTGACGACACCGTTCGTTGGAAGAACACCATTTAGGCGGTCGATCGTCGGGATCTCCGCGATGATCGCTCCGGTCGCGATGATCGTTTCACACTCGGTGTTGATGATCGCGGCGGGGGCCGCGTGGTTTTTCGCGAGGGCATATAAGACATAGGAGCCGACGGTCGAACCTTTTCCGTACGGAAAGACGAGAACTTTTCCGGTGATCGACTTACCGAAGAGCGGATGGGACTCATCGATGACGATACCGGTTTTCGGATCGACACCTCCGAGGAAGGATATGGGTGTATCGGTTATCAGGAGAGGGCCGGTTCCGGTCCCTTTTGCAATGCTTCGTCCCTGCAGTAACATTGGTTAATACTATTGAGTGGGAAGATTTTATAGTTTTACCAATTTTCGATTCGTATCCGGCATTAGGTATCTGCGGCTGTGCCGAAGAGATTTCCGTTCCCCTTATCATGGAAAAAAACCAAAAGAACTGTATGAACTGTATCGTCACCGGAGGAGCGGGATTCATCGGCTCGCATTTGGTGGATCTTCTTGCTGCCGGCCGGCATAACGTCACCGTGATCGACTCGATGGTTGCCGGAAGGATGAGCAATATCGAAAAAAATCTTGACAAGATAACATTTGTTTCCGCCGATCTTCTCAAAGACGGCTGGCAGAAGCATTTTGCCGGCGCAGACAGGGTCTATCATATCGCCGCCGATCCGGATGTCCGCGGATCCGCACGAAAATCCTTTGAGGTGTATGAAAACAATGTCACCGCCACGATCCGGGTTCTTGAAGCTATGAAAGAACACGGCGTAAAAGAGATCGTTTTCACCTCCACCTCGACCGTATACGGAGAAGCTTCGGTGATCCCGACGCCCGAGACCTACTCACCCATGATCCCGATCTCGGTCTACGGCGCGAGCAAACTCGCCTGCGAAGCGATGATCTCATCCTATGCCGCGACCTACGGCTGGAAAGCCTGGGTCTACCGGTTCGCAAACATCGTCGGCGCACGCAGCACGCACGGGATCATCTATGATTTCGTGCAGAAACTTCGCGCGAACCCAAAGGAGCTGGAGATCCTCGGCGACGGGCGGCAGAGCAAATCCTATCTTGCGGTCGAAAACTGCGTGAAGGCGATGATCTTTGCACCTGAAGTCTCAAACGACACCTTCAACTTTTTCAATATCGGCTCGGAAGACTGGGTCAACGTAAAGCGGATCGCCGAGCTGATCGTGGAAGAGATGGGGCTGGAAAATGTCAGGTTCAACTTCACCGGCGGCGACCGCGGATGGGTGGGCGATGTTCCGCTGATGAGACTCGGCGTCGACAAACTCAGAGCACTCGGCTGGGATCCGGCAATCACGTCTGAGGAGAGTGTCCGCCGCGCTATCCGGGCGACTCTGGCCGAGTGAAGCATCCAAAATCTCCCCTCTTTTTTTCCGGCGCCGGACCATAGAAAAAAATTCTGTTAGAGAATATTTATCCCTCATCAACGCCAATTTCCAATCAGTGGCAACCTTTCTTGACATCTTCTGGGAGTATTTTTCCGGCAAGACGCTGCCCGCGCCGGCACTGATCGGATTCACGCTAGGTTTGGCCATTGCGGTCACGATAACGCTTATCGTAGCGCTTTTCTTTCTCGATATGTACGGCACACCCTCGTTTATCATAAAAATCGTCGGCCTCACGACGACCGCCGCAGACAATCAGCATATCGAGCTGGAACTCGTGAGCGGCAAAGATCTCGATGATATCGTTTCACTTCAGGTATATGTCAACGGCGTTCCTGCCGAACCCGTGAATCCTCCGGGAGTCTACACCCCGGGAGTACGGCTGACCTATAAGATACCGCCGGATATAGGGGACGGAAAATATGCGGTGTCGGTCGTCGGGGTCTTTAAGGACGGGATCATCGCCGAGCTGTACAACACCACGGCGAGAAAAAGTTAAAAGCAGGATCTGATCTCAGTCCCGCTTGATCTTGAGGAATTTGCCGTTTCCTGCATACTTGGCAAGGGAGCCGTCTTCCATCTGATACACCTGCCCCTCAACAAAAGCCGGCTGACTTTCCCCGCCTTTTGCCTGTTCCTTTTCTTTTTTTGCTCTGCGGAGTCTCCTCTCGAGTCCGGCCGAGAGTATGATGATGATGAAACAGAGGAGGATGAAGCCAATGAAAAGAAGCCAGCCGTCAGGTGCGAATCCGGATATTTCTGTCATTTCTTATACCTATTGGACCCGGCCTTCTTATATTTTGCCGGCGGCGAGTTTTTCGATCAGCTCGCCGGAGCGCCGGCAGCCCTCGCGTTTTGCGATTTTTTCAAGCGCCGCAGAAACACCGCTGCCGTACTGCATGGCTTTTTTGGGTTTCCAGGCGATCTCTTCCGGAAGATACTCGGCGGCAACGGTCCGAAGAGCGATTTTGCGCAGGTCGCCGCAGACCAGTTCCTCAGCAGAGAATTTCCGCGAGGCACGCACGACCCGCTCATCCATGAACGGCAGGGAATACCAGACACCAAACAGCGCCGCGACCGCGGCATCCCTTTCCCTTTGCTGAGCAAGGCCGGCAAAGTCGGCCGCCAGATCAGCACGGAGATCGGCCGAGCGGCCGTATCGTGCATACCCCCCGAAAAGTTCATCGGCTGCCTGACCGGTGAGGACACGTGACGCGCCGGCCTCTTTGGCAGTTTGGGCGATGAAGTATCCGGTTATCCCGATCTCGACGTCGAGCGGGGTGATCCGCGGGATGACCGCGAGGACTTCTTCAAGTGCGGCTCTGATATCATCCGTGCCGATCTCTTTTACGGTGAGAGGGAGACCGAGGATCTCTGCGGTTTTTTCCGCGGCTTCCAGATCATGCGAACCGGGAACGCCGACCGCGATACAGGGAAGTCCCGCGAGAACGGCAACGAGTGAGGAGTCCACGCCGCCCGAGAGCGTAGTGACGGCATCCTTCGCGGTGCGGAGCGAGACGGCGGTCTCGATAGCCTCACAAAGCGGCATATCAGGGACACGCGGCTCGGCCGTGATGACGCGTTTTCCTTCGGTGAGCCCGGGCATGATATGATACTTGTCCCGGATGAAGCAGTCGTCCGTCTCGATGATGAACTCGCCGCCGCATTCAGCGAGCCGGGATGTTGCAAACGTTTCGATCTCGGCACGGTCGAGCAGCCGGCCGCTCTCTTCTATCCAGCCGGTAAGCTGCATTCAGTACCCCCGCTGAAGATTTTCGAACTCTTCTGCGATGCAGTTTCGCATCATCTTTTCCAGAGCTTTCATATCGATTGGCGGCGTGCTTTTTTCTTCGATGAGCCGGTCCATCATTCTGATCGCTTCGCTGAGATCCTTCGCATATTTATTTGCGATCCCGAGCGCATCCTCGGATATGCGAACGACTTTCGTTGCCATACTTTACTGTATATCTCCACGGCAATATATAAGTAACATATCGTAACAGAATAGTGCAGGGCTGTTACAAATTGTAACTTCCAGGAGATTCAGGTGTTACAAAACGTAACTGTGAAGAAAAATAGTCGTTGAAACGGTAAATAAATCTGCAAAACGTGGAGATTGGGTGTTACCCTCCCCCCATTGGGCTGGCCCACCCGTAAATGTTTTATCCATCCGTTATAAGTTTTGAATCTATCGCCTTCTTTTCAGGCGCGGTTATCGCAATCAAACAACAAATGAAGGGGCATCATTGCTTTTTGACCGCCCGGCATTTCTCCGGGCGTAAACCGTTTAGGCATAACTCAAGAGCACATGCCAAACATTTTATCTCCAATTGACTAATAGACCCACAACTAGATAATACTATCCTTTGTGAACAAAATTAAAATTTATTATCAAACAATATGATACATACCTGAAAAATCGAGAAAAATAATCATCATTTGTGTTCAGACAATCAAATTTCAAAATCGACGCCGTATATCCGTTTCGGCACCGAGCCGTGAACACGCCGCATATCCTCAAAAGTCACTGCGCCCTCCTGGAGAAGTTTCTGCATCCTTCTGGGGACCGAACGCGGACCGTTCACCGCACCCGGCCGTGAAAGATCGTCCATGTAATCACTCTCGAGCGTGAACTCCCGTTTCTCTGCAAACCACTGATCCAGAAACGGCTCTCTGACCGTTATCGAAGGATGAAGCGGCGTCTCGCAGGTCGCAAAATGCTTCACGACCCTTGATGGATCCATCCCGCAGGATTTTGCGAGAGCCGGCACGTCCCCGCACGGTCCGGACTCCGCATGGATCTGCAGTGAACAACCAAGCTCGCCTGCAAGCGTAAGGGCTCTTTCAAGGATGCGGTTTGACGCCTCCCACACCTCCGGCGTCACCGGATAATGCGGCCTGCCCGACTTCAGCCCGATACATCTGCCTTCACTGACATACTCGGCGGCGATATCGAGAGCCCCGCACATCAGCTCCTCGGCGGCGGAAAGTCCGAGCCTTTCCGAAAGCCGCCCGATCTCGGCCGGGTGAACGCCCGCGACCGGATAACAGATACACCCAAGCTCGTTCACCATCGCCGAAACCGTCAGCAGTTCATCGAACACCTGACGGTAATCCGCAGGCGTATGGGGCGTAACGCCGCACGACCAGGAGGGAAGCGAGACTAAAACGATGTGCGTCCCGCCGGAACGCATGAACTCTTTGACGACCGACGGGCCGACGCCTGTCCTCCGGTTGATATGAAAATGATCGTCGAGGATCGGAAACTTTTCCATCACTCGAGGATCTTCATCAGCGGATAGCCGCCTTCGAACTTCAGGCTTGCACGGCAGACCGCGTCGCCGTACTTCGTTTCGATAACTGCGTCGTACATCGCCCCGGTGAGTTCCGAGTATCCGAACGGATTCTCATTCATCAGGTTTTTGTCCAGCCGGACCGTGATCTTCGTCACATACGGCTGAAGGGAGACCGCACTTTCGATAGCTGCCTCCACGATCTCTGCGGTCGAACGTGAGATGGGCGTTCCCACAAACTGGTGGTAGAGCGCCCCGAGTTTGATCGCCGCTTCGAACACGGCGTTTTCTCTGTCTGTTGCCATTTATTTTACCTCATGGGTGCGGTGAACTTGATCAGGCCGTTCCTCGGCTGGAACACTTCGCCGTCCATCCGCATTCTTTCGAGAATGTGTTCGACCTCATCCCTCTTATAATGATATTTGTTCTCCATCGTCTCCATGATCTGCTCCACCTTTGCCACGCGGTCGTCGCTTGCCTGGATCAGCGTCTCGATCGTCTCTTTGAGTTCGCGGCGGATCGCACGGCCTGACCTGGATGTTCCGGTGGTGATCTTGTCGATGTCGAGAGCGCCGGTCTTCGCATCGTAGGCGACCTGTCTCAGACAGGTATCCACGATCTTGACCACA
This sequence comes from Methanocorpusculum sp. GPch4, assembly GCF_012062385.1. Lineage (NCBI taxonomy): Archaea > Methanobacteriati > Methanobacteriota > Methanomicrobia > Methanomicrobiales > Methanocorpusculaceae > Methanocorpusculum > Methanocorpusculum sp. GPch4. Next base: position 36,037 of record NZ_SIJA01000029.1, read on the forward strand.
CGCTCCGCATCCTCCTGCTCGACCTCATCGGCAAGACGCACGCGTGCGCTCGCTTCTGCGAGCCGGACGAGCGCTTCCAGCTGACGGGCGGTGATCGGGACCGGTTTGTCGGAGTTTTCGTAGGCAACGCTTCGAAGGCTCTGATAATACTGGACGAGAACATCCTTCGCTTCTTCTTTCAGAAGAGGGAAGCAGTTTCGTTTTGCGTAGGCCAGATACTTTCGAAGCATCGCGGCATCGATCTCCGGCGTGACCGGGGCGAGTTCGCGTTTGAAGTACTCATCGTCCGCTCCCGGGATCGGGTACTTCTTGTGCCGCATCAGTTTTTCACCTGCCGAGTGGGCCTTGATGATGTGGCGGGCGATGTTGAGATCTCTCACCGCGTCCGGCTGATCCTTCATGATGAAGATCAGATCGAAACGGGAGAGAAGGGACGGGGGCATGTTGATCTGTTCGGAGATGTTGGCATACTCGTCGAAGCGGCCGAGTTTCGGGTTCGCGGCGCCGAGAAGCGAACAGCGGGTCCGCAAGGTCGCGTTGATGCCGGCTTTTGCGATGGAAACCGACTGCTGCTCCATCGCTTCGTGGAGCGAGGAACGGTCGTCTTTTTGCATCTTGTCCATCTCATCGACCGCGGCGATACCTTTGTCCGCGAGAACGAGCGCTCCGGCTTCAAGCGTCCAGCGCCCGTCGCCCAGATCATCTTTGACCGCGGCGGCCGTCAGACCTGCCGAGGACGCGGATTTTCCAGACGTATAGATACCGCGGGGAGCAAGTTTGATGACATACCTAAGCAGCTGGGACTTGGCGATACCCGGGTCACCGACTAAAAGGATATGGATGTCGCCTCGAAGATTCGAGCCGTCGGGCATTTCTTTCGGGATGCCGCCAAACATCTGGAGAGCGATAGCTTCCTTGACCTCGTCGTTTCCGTAGATGGTCGGGGCGATAGACCGCGAGATCTTGCCGTAGACACCCGGATCAGAGGCCATCTCTTTGATGGCCTTCTCATCCTCTTCGGAGATGTTGACCTCTTCGAACTCTTTGATGGAGATCTCGATCGAGTTGCACTCGATGTAGAGGTCGAAGACGGTGCTTTTCTGGCCGCCGACGACCCGCTGCACGCTTCGAAGGATACCGTTCACGATGACGCGGTCACCCGGCGAGACTCTGCCGCAGAGATCGTCGATCGTGTCGATGTCGATGTTCTGCGGCTGCTCGCCTCCGCGGAGTCCTTCGGGGGTCTCCTGGACACGGAGTTTCTGCGAGTCGATGAAGGTCGATTTGCTCTGCACGAGTTCGAGCTTTTTGAGCGTACACTCGGCGTGCCCGCACATGTCCGGCTCGGAGTAGGAGCCGTACTCCTGTTTTTTGTAGGTGATATGCCCGTTCACGCAGCGGAACGCTCCGGTGACGAGCCGCGGGCGGACTTCCGTCACCCGGCGGACGATCCCATCGATGCTGACGAATTTATTGATGTCTTCTGCCCGGATGTCCCTGATCTGGGTCTTTCGCGGGAGGTGGAAGAATCTGATATTGACTTTGCCGATGATCGTATCGGAGATGTCGTTTCCTTCGACATCTTTTCCGGTGATGAGCCGTGAGGTCCGGATCGCGTCTTTGACGTCCTCTAAGGTCTTTCCCGGGTGTTCGAGCAGTTCATCAGCGAGAACGACCCCGATCTTTCCGTATTTTTCGAGGACCCCGTAGTCTATCTCCAGAGAGCGCTCGCTTGGGTATTCACGCGAGATCTTATTGAGTTCGCTTTTGTATTTTTTCTTGAGAAACCCGGTCCACTCTTCGACCCGGTCTACAACTTCCAGTTCAACTGCCATGTTCCTCCATAATCGTTATACTTTGGCGTGAGGAGATATGAAAGATGCTATGTTCTTGGGGAAGGGGGTGTTAATCCCACCAATTCGGGGAGGGTATTGCCGGGTGTGGAGACTAGAGATTATTTAACCGCGAATAAGCCCAAACGGACCTAGTCCGTTTGAGGCGGCACGCAAACCGATGGTTTGCACGCCTCCGCGAATAAACCCGTTCGCAAATCAAAGATTTGCTTGCGTGCCGGTTTTTCTTTTTTTTCATTTTTTTGTATTGGGGTGCGGGGACGCGACTCCGGCGCGGAGCGTCCCGCGGTGGAGATATCCTATTTCTGCGTCCCAAAACCATTTCAGGTAGTTCGTCAGCACTGGGTGATCAGATAGGAGGTCGAGGTCTTCGAGAGAAGATCGCCGTCGACACTGCCGCGTCGAACCTCCGCTTCGGCGAAGATGATGCGTCTTCCTTTCCGGATGATCTTTGCGACGGCGAAGATCTCGTCGTCTTTTGTTCCGCGTATGAACTCTGTCGTTTCCGAGATCGTCGTGGTCCCTGATCCGGGGTCGAGCTCGGCTAAAATCGCAAGCGCGATAGCCTCGTCTGCAAGGATGACGTAAAATCCTCCCTGCAGGAATCCGACACCGTTGTGAAGTTTATCCGAGGCTTTCATTTTGAGAACAGCCTGCCCGTCACCCCACGAGACCGGGCTGATCCCAAGCGTCATGAACGTGGGGTTGGCCGCGGCACCTATCGATGCGATCTTTTCAGCGTATTCGTGCATGCGCATACGTTCTCTTTGCAGGAACAAGAGATTTGCTATTTTTTCTGCTTCGACGGACAGGACTAAATAGGGCCCGGAATAATACTCAAGCATGCAATCATCTCTCGACGTGAGAAATCCTGCCACGAATGAAGTCATCGGCACAATAAAAAACACCACGCCTGATGATGTGGATCTGTGCGTGAGTGCGGCGCAGGAGATCCTTCCCGTTTGGGAAAAGACCGCCGCATCGAAGCGTGCCGTACTGTTTGTGAATGCGGCGTCCCTGATCCGCTCACGGGTGGACGGTCTTGCCGCTCTTCTGACGACCGAACAGGGAAAACCGCTTCGCGAGGCGCGTGACGAGATCCTTGGATCCGCTCATGTGTTTGAGTATTATGCTTCGGTATGCGGGAGCATTCCGGGCGATGCACGCGATCTGCCGGGATACGGGTATCTGAACGTTGTTAGAAAACCGCTCGGGGTCTGCGCCGCGATCATTCCCTGGAACATGCCGGTGATGATCTTTGCCTGGAAGGCGGGAGCGGCGCTCGCCTGCGGGAACGCGGTCCTCGCAAAGCCTTCGAAGACCGCCCCCTTAACGATCATAAAGATTGCTGAGGCTCTTCACGAGGGAGGGTTTCCAAAAGAAGCTCTGCAGATCGTGACCGGGTCAGGAGAGCAGACGGGGTCCGCCCTGATCACGCATCCGGATGTCCGGCATATCTCGTTTACGGGTTCTATCCAGTCGGGAAAGGCGGTTTCGCTTCAGGCGGCTCCGCATCTGAAGAAGCTGACGCTGGAACTTGGCGGGAACGACAGTTTCATCGTGACGAGAACGGCGGATATCGAATCGGCGGTGAAAGCGGCGGTGAGGAACCGGTTCTACAACTGCGGGCAGGTCTGCACGTCGGCGAAACGGATCTTAGTGGATGAACATATCGCGGAGGAGTTCGTGCACAAGGCGGAGGTGATGCTTTCGGGGTATGTTGTGGGGAACGGGCTAGAGAAGGTGAATATGGGGCCGCTGAACAATGCGAATCAGCTGGCGCTGATCGAGGCGTTTGTAGAGGGGGTCCTGGATAGGGACGAGGCGCAGCTTGTCTACGGGGGGAAGCGGCTGGATATGCCGGGGAACTTCTATGCGCCGACGCTTTTGAAGAATGTGAGTCCGCTGGCGGTTTCTGAGGAGATCTTCGGGCCGGTGATGTCGGTGATCCCGTTTGGTTCGGCGGATGAGGCTTTGGATATCGCAAACTCGACGATGTACGGCCTGGGGTCTTCGGTCTGGACGTCGGAGATCAGCACGGCACGCAGGTTTGCGGAGGGGCTCCGATGCGGGGTGGTGTGGGTGAATAAGCATCTGACGCTTCCGCCGGAGATGCCGTTTGGGGGGGTCGGGAACTCGGGGTTCGGCAGGGAGAACGGGCGGGACTTCGTGTATGAGTATACGGAGCCGAAGAGTATTTTGTTCGGGTGAGGCGGATCGACGGCGCAGCCGGCGATCTTAGCTGAGGCGGGGATCTTTAGATCCCTTAGCCGAGCAAGGCTTTGCCTTGCGACCAAATCTTTGATTTGCGATCCGGCGCGGAGCCCGACGCGGTGGAAATATCTTAATTTTTGAGATGAATTGTTAACATATCTCTGTGATTAGGATATCCCCACCGCGTGACGCTCCGCGCCGGATCGCAAATCAAAGATTTGCTCAGCTAAGGTCGTCGACTTCGTCGCCAACCCGCAGTCACCCTCCCGCACCCCAAATAAAAAAGACGCCGAATAGATCAAATCTCAGATTTGCGAACGGTTTTTCCCACAGAATTTATCCAAAACTGCGGATGTGTTATTTCAAAAACCCGCACGGGATATCCACAGCGCATTTCCCGCAGACGTTCGCCCCGTATCTCTTCTCATTCTCCTGACACAGCGAAAAGCAGACCCGGCGATCGAATCCCTCCTCGCTCAGCGCCCCCGTCGGGCAGTTTTTCACGCACTTCAAACACTTGCCGGTCAGTTTATACAGACACCTCTCCTCCGTCTCCGGCATATCGGCGACGACCGGCAGATCGGTTACGATCGAGCCGAACCGTCCGCACGAACCGACACGCGTTATCAGAAGATTGTTCAGACCAAACGTCCCGAGACCCGCGATCTCCGCGACGTGCCGCTGCGACCAGCAGCTCATCAGAATCTGTTTGTCCAGATGGACGGCGCTCTCTGGATATGCCGCCCGATATCCGCGGTCCCGGAGGTAATCAATCAGAGAGGTGTTTAAGGAGGCGATCAGCCGATTCGTCTCGACATAACACTCGGCCCACCGCTTCGAGGCGTGCCGCCCGGACACATTCGAGAGGGCGACCTCCTTTTGAAACGGCAAAAAATAGGAAATGACGACCGTCGGGTCCGTAAGGATCTCGGCCGGCATCAGATGTCCCGGCATCACGGTGGTTTTCAAACCGGGAAACATCGGAGAATCACAGTCGGCAAAACCGACCAGCGGTTTTCGCAAGTAGGAAGCGTCTTTCACATACTTTTCGATGAAGGCTGTGATCTCCTCCCGCATCCGTCTACTCCTTGAAGACCATGTCCAGAAGATCGACTGCCTGGACGAGCCCATAGGAACCCTTCGCCTGCACCTCTTTTTCGGTGTAGACCGAGACCTCATCCGGTTCGCCGAGTCCGCGGATCGCAAACGGGACCGGGTCATTTGTGTGGGTCTTCTTCGCGATCGGGGTCGGGTGATCGGGCATCAGCATGATGCAGCCGTCGAAGTTGTCGAGGATATAGCCGACGGCTTTATCCAGATTTTCGATTGCTTTGATCTTCTCTTCAAGACTTCCGAGGTGACCTGCCTCATCGGTTGCCTCGACATGCATATACACGAAGTCCGCATCGCCGTTCGCGGTCTCGACTGCCGCCTGAGCTTTTCCAAGGAAGTTCGTGTCGAGATAGCCGGTCGCACCGGGGACCTTGACGACTTCCATGCCGGCGCACTTCGCAAGACCGAACAGCAGATCGACTGCCGAGATGACCGCTCCCTTCTTATGATATTTTTCAGAGAATGCCGGCATCGCAGGCTTCGGTCCTCCGCTCCACGGCCAGATCGTCGTCGCCGGATTTTTTCCTGCGGCGATGCGCTTTTTATTTACCGGGTGGTTCTCGAACACATCGGAGGCCCGCACGATATAGTTCATCAGACGCTGTGCATCCTCTCCTTTCGGGAGATAATCATTGATGACCTCGCCGACGATATCGTGCGGAGCGGTCGTTTCGGATCCTTTGCCGTCTGGAAGCATCATCACATTTCTGTAGGAGACGCCCGAATACCAGCCGGCTTCAGGGATCTTCTCTTTGAGAGCCTCGAAAAGCTCCGCTCCCTCAGCGCTCGAGATATGGCCGGCCGCAAAATCCTTCATCCTGCCGTTTTCGATCGTGACCAGATTGCACCGGTAGGCGAGTTCCCCCTCTCTGAAAGGGATCCCCATGCTGAGCGCCTCGAGCGCTCCCCGTCCGGTGTAATATTTCAGCGGATCGTAGCCGAGGATCGACATGTTCGCAACGTCCGAACCCGGGGAGAGCGAGTCGTCCACGGTCTTGAGCATGCCGCATCTTCCTTCGCGGGCGATCCGATCCATATTGGGTTTGTGTGCCGCTTCGAGCGGGGTCTTTCCCCCAAGCTCTTCAAGAGGCTCGTCAGCCGCACCGTCAGCAAGAATAAGGATATATTTCATGAAACTCTCCCTCATATATCCGGCGGGCATCGGAATAAATTGCATGGTTGCGACACACAAAGCCCGAATGCTAATTAGTGAGGCGGCTCCTATGTATTAAGAGACATATGGATATTCTAAAAGGGGCGTGCATGGCGGTCGCCGACAGTGTGCCGGGAGTTTCCGGCGGAACGATCGCGTTTTTACTTGGATTTTATGATAAGTTCATCTCTTCGGTGGACGATATGCTCACCGGGACGATGGAGAGAAGAAAGGCCGCGCTGCCGTTCCTGCTCAAACTCGCCGTCGGTTGGGCAGCTGCGTTTCTCATCTGCGCCGTGATCCTCGCAAATCTTTTTGATACCTATATTTATGAAATAAGTTCGCTTTTTATCGGTCTGACCGTATGCACCGTCCCGATCGTCGTGATGGAGGAGCGCTCGAGCCTGAAAAATCATTATCCGCATATCATCTTCACCGCGCTCGGCGTGGCGGTGGTTCCTCTGATGATGTACTTCAATCCGGTCTCCCGCGAAAGTTCGGTGGATCTGACGCAGATATCTCCTCAGCTTGCACTGTTTCTTTTTATTGCGGCGGTGTTAGCGGTCTCGGTGATGGTTCTTCCGGGGATATCAGGCTCGACGATGCTTCTGATCATGGGACTGTACGTCCCGCTGATCTCGGCTGTGAGTGCGGTCATCCATCTTGAGCTGGCGTATGTGCCGATGCTCGTCGTCTTCGGGCTCGGAATGATCACCGGGCTTGTGTTCATCGCAAAACTTCTGAGATACTGCCTCGAAAAATACCGTTCGCAGACGATCTATCTCAGTATCGGGCTTCTGATCGGCTCACTGTATGCGATCGTTCTCGGGGCGACCACGCTGGATGTGCCAAGACCCCCGATGAGTTTTGAGACGTTCAGCATCCTGTTCTTTTTGCTTGGCGCCGGCATCCTTGCCCTCCTTCAGTATCTGAAGAAGAGAGCTGAGAAAAAAGCTGCGTAAAGTGGTTCAGATTCCCTGCGGATTTCTGTACTGCAGATACGAAAGGAACCTTTTGACAGCAGGCGAGACGGTATTTTTATCCCGGAATGCGATCCCGATATCGCGGAATGCCGGGACATCCAGTTCTTTTGCCGTGATGTCGTAGGGAATACGCGTTAATATCAGCTGCGGCAGGATACTGATCCCAAGTCCGCTTTCGACCATCGACATTATGGCATAATCATCCCACGTCGTAAAATGCACGTCGGGCTTAAGGTCATACCGTTCAAAAATTTCCGAGATTTCTGCTTTCCCCCCTTTTTCCAGAAGCATGAAAGGATATTTTTCCAGTTCTTTGATCGGAAAACGTTCACGAGCCGCCAGTGGGTGATCTTTTGGAAGAATAACAAGCAGTTTGTCCTGTTCCAGAAAGATGGTTTCCAGATCCGAAGGTGCCGGCAGACGGAGAAATCCGCAGTCCACCCGGCCTTCGCGGATCCAGGTTTCGATCTCCGTGTAATCTCCCAAAAGCAGTTCGTAGTCGATGTTTGGATAATCTTTTTGAAATTCCTTGATGATATTGGGCAGCCAGTGGGTCGCCACGCTGGAGAACGTTCCGATCCGAATAAGACCTGACTCCAGACCATGGAGTTCATTCACCTGAACCAGTAGATTTTGATACTCTTCCAAGACGCGTTTGGCATGCGGCAGAAGTATCACCCCGTCTGAGGTCAGTCTGACTCCGGACCTTCCCCTCTGCAGGAGGGATACGTTCCATTCAATTTCCAGATCACGGATCATCCGGCTTATCCCTGACTGGGAGTATCCTAAGAGTTCTGCAGCTCTGGTAAAACTTCCGGACTCCACTGTTTTTGTAAATGCCTGGTATTTCAGAATATTTGTGTCCATCGTCAGGTTCCTTTAACCATCTGTTTTTGTCATGCTAATCATAATAAATATTTGGTAATGTCATCATTTCAAATATCCATAGAACCATATCTGTAAAGACGGCATGAACGGGGAATTTATAAAATATACTGCAGCACTGCTTTTATTTGGTTCAAACGGGGTCGTTGCAGCCAGCATTGCCCTTTCGAGTTATGAGATCGTCTTTTTACGGACGCTTATCGGGAGTATTCTGCTGATCGGGCTGTTTCTCATCCTGCATGGAAAACTCACCGTTTTTAACCATATGCGCCAGTTTGCCTATCTTGCCGTCTCCGGAATAGCGATGGGAGCCGGGTGGATGTTCCTGTATGAAGCCTATCAGCAGATAGGAGTCAGTCTTTCCTCTCTGGTATATTACTGCGGACCGGTGATCGTAATGGTGCTTGCTCCGCTGTTGTTCCGCGAAAAGCTGACACGGCAGAAGACAGCCGGATTTTTTGCCGTTCTTCTTGGCATCATTCTGGTGAATGGTCAGGCTCTTTTTGCCGGCACGATCAGTTTCGGTTTATTCTGCGGTGCTATGTCGGCTGTTATGTATGCGGTGATGGTGATTTTTACGAAGAAGGCGACGCACATCACAGGTCTGGAAAATTCGATGGTGCAGCTGTTCATCAGTTTTCTGACGGTTGCCGTTTTTATCGGGATATTCAAAGGGTTTGCATTTGAGATCGCAGGAGAAGACATCCTGCCGATCCTGTTTCTCGGCGCGGTCAATACAGGCATAGGATGTTATCTGTATTTTTCTTCTATCGGCCGGCTGGATGTCCAGACAGTGGCAATCTGCGGCTATCTCGAGCCATTGTCAGCGGTAGTTTTTTCCGTCCTGCTTCTTGGCGAGGTGCTGTTTCCGATGCAGATCTTCGGTGCGGTGCTTCTTCTCGGAGGTGCGGTTTTGGGAGAGATGTCGGGGTCTTCGGGCAGAGGAGAGAAGGTCTGAGGTCGTCGTCTATGATCAACTCCTGCCGTTTGCCTCATCTCTTCACCCGCTACGCCCTGCCCTTTCTGATTTTCCGCGGGTTATTTATCCCGGGCAGTCCAACTATTGAACACTGAAAACTTCCGGGCACCATTCATGACACACGAACAAAAAAACATCCTATCTGTACGGGATATGGAACGTGAAGAAATAGACAAACTCCTCTGTTCTGCAGCAGCCTTCGACCGCGGGAACTATACCGGCCGCGAACTCGACGGCAAACTCCTCGCCGTCCTCTTTTTCGAACCAAGCACCCGGACCCGCATGTCCTTCTCCGCTGCAATGATGCGGCTTGGCGGCAAGATCCTCAACCTCGGTAGTGTCGAAGCCACCTCCATCACCAAAGGTGAGACCCTTTCTGACACGATACGCGTCATCTCCGGATACTGCGATGCGATCGTCCTGCGTCACCCCAAAGAAGGCGCCGCCCGTCTTGCAAGCGAAGTCGCCTCGGTCCCTGTTATCAACGGAGGCGACGGCGCCGGCCAGCACCCGTCCCAGACCCTGCTCGACCTGTTCACCATCCGCGAATCCATGCGGATCGAAAACATCGACGTCGGCCTGCAGGGAGATCTCAGATACGGAAGGACCGTCCACTCCCTCGCCTTTGCCCTCGCCAAATACAATAATGTCCGTATCCATACCATAGCTCCCGACGGACTCGATTTTCCGCGATATATCAAAGAAGACCTGCTGGATGCCGGTATAGAACTCATCGGCCATGACAATATAGAAGAGGCAGTTTCCGAGCTCGACGTGCTGTATGTGACCCGCCTCCAGCGCGAGCGGTTCCCTGACCCGGTCGCTTTTGCAAACTATGCATCCACCTACCGGATCACTCCCGAACTCCTGGAACTTGCCAAACCCGGCATGATCGTTCTTCATCCTCTCCCCCGCGTCGACGAGATCGATCCGGCAGTCGACGCTCTCCCGTGCGCCAAATACTTTGAACAGGCGCACAACGGCGTTCCTATCAGAATGGCCATGCTGAGCGAGGTGATGAACTGATGGTGCGCACTATCTCAGACGGGATCGTCATCTCGCCGATCAAAAACGGCACTGTCATCGACCACATCACCCCGGGAGAAGGGCTGACCGTTCTCCGGATCCTCGGGATCCGCGACGGAACGAACGTCACCGTCATCGTCGCATCCAATGTTCCCAGTTCACGCGGCGGGCGAAAGGACATGGTCAAGATCGAAAACCGCGAACTCCTCAAAGATGAAGTGGATAAAATCGCTCTCGTCGCCCCGGACGCGACCATCAGTATCATCAGAAACTTCAAAGTCTCGGTGAAAAAAACCGTTGAGGTCCCAAAAAAGATCATCGGCGTCATCAAATGCCCAAATCCGAACTGTATCACCAACACAAAAGAGCCGGTCCAGAGCCGCTTCGTCGTCCACCCCAGAGGATTCCGCTGTCAGTATTGCGACTCTCTCATCTCCTGCGAGATGGACATCGGCGATTATATCTGAAGATTTTCTTTATTCCAGAGACGGATCATCTCTTCTATGACATGAAGAGGCGCCGTCGTTTTTATCCCGGTATCGCAGAAATGCGTGCGGGTCGTGTAGTATCCTGCGTCATTTAAGCTCGCGATCAGTTCTTCCATATTCGGCGGCGAGACCTTCATGTTCCGGGAAACGATGTGATAATCATAGTATGTGCATGTTTCCGGCTCTGCGAGGAGATATGTCAGCAGCTTTTCCATCTGTCTTTTTGTGCCGAACTGCAGTTCGGGCAGGATTTCCTGCATTTCGGCAAGGACCTCCTTTTCCTGCAGAGGCCCCATCCACAAGGGACCTACAGGTATGGTCTCGACGCCGCAGTGGGGGCAGATATGCGTTTTCGGGAGAAGACTCCCCTTCTGCTCGGCACGGTAGAGACACTTCGGGCACTGCATCACAAATCCCATCTGACCGATCGTTTCATCGGCGGCCGTGACTTTGCCTATGACCCGAACATGCGAGCGGAAGTAGTGGGACTTCGCAAAACTCAGGATCGGCTTCATGCCGCGGTCGTATTTCACAAGTTCCCGGGCCATCGCCCCCATCATCATCCTAAGACCCACTTCCGCATGATACTCGGTGTTTCTCGGCGTCGCAAAATATCTGCGGCAGCCTGCCTTGAAATGCGCTCCGCAGAGAGGGGCCGTGTCCGTCGCCGTGACAAAGAGAAAATGTTTTGCGGCCCGTGAAGCTGCATCGAGAAAAGGTACCGGCGTGCCGAACGGATCGAGATCGATCGAATCGAACCGGGCCGTGCACATCAGCCGGTTCGCATCATCGCAGGTCACGCTGATATCGCCGCCCAGTTTCTCCGCATTCGCCCGGATTATCCTGACCGCCTGCTCGTCCCGGTCATTGATCGTGACCGGTATTTTTGCCTCGTTGGCGATCCGAAGGCCGCGAACGCCCGTTGCCGCCATCGCGTCCAGATAATCAGCCGGCTGTATGATCTTCGTGAGGAGTACCGTCATATCGCGGTTGAACTCCATTTTGGTGTTGTAAAAGACCGGAGCCGAGCCCGGCGGAAACTGAGTGTTTTCGTCCTGGACCGGGGCGGTAAAAGTCGTGCTCCCTTCCGTGATCTCCCTGCATTCCATGATTGACCCCAAAAAATGTAAACGGGCATGTAGGGATTCGAACCCTAGATATTCAGCTTAGGAGGCTGACGCCATATCCTGGCTTGGCTACATGCCCTGATTCTCATAATTATTCGGGCTTCACGGGGATATCTTTTTCGAAGCGGCACACCCACAAATACGATACATGAGTCTGGCTGGGTATGGAAAGATCATCCGTCCGATGAACGCGGGCGTCTCGGGTATCACCGCAGGCATCGCCTACTTTATCGCTAGCGGCACGCAGCCGCTTTTTGCGGCGCTGCTGTTTTTTATCGTGCTTGTGATCTGCGGTGCAGGAAACGTACTGAACGACGTGTTTGATAAAGAGATCGACAAAGTGAACCGGCCGGATCGTCCGATCCCGTCGGGAGCGGTCACGCCGCGGGGCGCTGTCGTATGGGCAGGTTTCCTCTTTGGTGTGGGGATCATCGCCGCCTGTTTCACGAACTTCTGGTGTCTTGGTATCGCTCTGGTGAATACGACCCTATTGGTCATCTATGCGGCGAAGTTCAAGGGTATCCCTCTGCTGGGCAATCTGAGCGTAGCCTATCTTTCGGGGAGCATCTTCCTCTTCGGCGGGTTTCTGGTCGGGCCGGAGTCCTTCCTCGTGATGCTGCCTCTGTTTGCCATCACGTTCTTCGGGACGCTCGCACGCGAACTGCTCAAGGATGCCGAGGACATCGAGGGGGATCGGATCGGCGGGGCACGGACCCTTCCGATGCGGATCGGGGTCCGGGGAACCGCAGTCCTCGCCGTGATTTTTGTTCTGTGCGCCGTGCTCTTCAGCTTTGTTCCGTTCCTGACCTGGGGGATCGTCTATCTGGTGCTGATCGGCGTCGTGGATGCGTTCATCATTCTGGTGACGATCCGGGCGCTGGGATTTACGCGGCCCGACGAACTTTCTGCTTCGAACTGCACGGCGTATCTGAAGTACGGGATGTTTGCGGCCCTCTTTGTGTTTCTGCTGATGGAAATCTCTGCGGTTTTCCTGTGAAGAGCCTGATAATTCAGAACATATTAATATCCGTGAGGTTGAAGGATTAATAAGCATACTTGGGGTAGCATGAAAGTATTAGTAAAAGATAATCTGCACATGGCGGAGGCAGGATCCTACTTCCGGGGCTCTGTACTGATCGAGGGAGACTTTCTTGTTCCGCCCCGGACGTACTTCTGGCGTGATCTTGTGGTTACCGGAAAACTCTTTTTGTGCCCCGAGTCCCACGTTGCCGGGAATGTGACCTGTAATGGTGCGGTCGTCTGCCGTGATTCGGTGATCGAGGGGGAGCTGAACGCGGGAACAGAGCAGCTGACTGTGTGTGATAATGCAAAAGTCCGGGTGATCCGGTCGGACGGGAACGTTCTGCTTCGGCCGGGCGTCATTTCCGCCGAGGTGAGGGGGGTCAATATTTTAGTGATGGGCAAGATCCAGTGCGGGAAGCTGATGGGCAAGAACACCCGCGTTGTTACGAACTAACATCCATCTTTTTTACATCTGCACTACAAGATATACGTATGACAGATGTCGTTTTGATCTCCGGAAGCCCGCGGGCGAAAGGAAATACTGAGTATGCACTGAATGTATGCAAGGACGCGATCGAGAAGAGGGGGCTCTCGGCAAAGATCATCTCGCTTCGGGGAAATCCGATCCAGGGTTGTATCGCCTGCGGTGAGTGTAAGAAAAACGGAAAATGCAGTCTCAAAGACGGACTGAATGATATGCTGGATGATATCAAGGCGGCAGACGGGTTTATCATCGGCGCCCCGGTCTACTTTGGAACGGCCAGAGGGGATGTGATGAATCTTATCCAGCGTGTTTCGATGATCGCCCGGTCGAACGGGAACTGGCTTTCAGGGAAAGTCGGCGGTCCGGTCGTTGTGGCACGACGCGGGGGTCTGACCTCGACGCTGCAGGAGATGCTGATGTCCTTTTTCATCTCCGATATGATCGTCTGCGGTTCCACCTACTGGAACATCGCGTTCGGCCATGGACCGGGCGATGTCGCAAACGATGCAGAGGGCATGGCGACGCTGGAGAAGTTCGGCGATAATGTGGCGAAGCTGATCATCCAGCTGAGAAAATAATTCAGAGAATATCTACTAACCCTTTTTTTCAAATAGGACTTACGCGGTGTTTGTGTAACTCTAATTCGTAAAGGAGTTTTTTGGGTGTGGAAACATAAAAATAACCAACCGCGAATCGGCGCGAATCCGCCCTTCGGGCGAGAAGAATCGGATTTGCTATTCCTCACTTTCGCAATACAGCTTCGCTGTCTTGCTCATCCCTCATCGGGATCGTTCGGGCAAATCCTGTCGGCGCCCCAGCGCCTCCCAAAGGTAATTTCTCTCCATCTCATCTCGAGATTATCAATAAAAAAAACATTTACCATTTTTAGGACTGCTCAATGCATATTTCTCTCACAGGAGCCGCTGGGGCGGCGACAGGATTTGCCCAAACGGTCCCGATGAAGGGACGAGCAAGTCGAGGGACGAGGCTTGCGAGAGTGAGGATCAGCAAATCCGATTCTGGGAGCAAGCCAAAGGCTTGCGGGATTCGCGCCGATTCGCGGTTGGTTTTTCTCTTGCGACCACATCTAGCTATCTCTCTCGAATTGGATCCACACCAACACCGCTTAAGTCCTATCCAGCGAATCAGCAAGTCCCTGTTCATTCAATAGACAAGAGTCAGCTTGCCGTTCTTCGCCACTTCGGCCGCCAGATAGGTTGGCGGCTGCTTTGATGCCAGCACCGAGATCTTTGCATGCAGGCATTTCCTGACGAGCTCCGCCGTCACCTTGCCTGAGACAAGGACCGCGGTGCTTTCCGGCGGGATACCCTCTATGAGTAATCGACCGACGACCTTGTCCAGCGCAGTAAACTGACCAAGATCCTCGGCTGATGCCGCGATCGTTCCGCCGACAAACGCCTTCGCCCCAAACCCGCCTGCCTTGATCACGTCGCTGGAAAATGCATGATTCAGAATATTTTTCGGCACCGGGATGCATGACTCAAGGACCGGCATCTTCTCCGGATCCAGATACGACGCCGTGCCCCCGCATCCGGAGAGCACACTTTTTTTTGGAAGAAGCACCTTGAACGGATTTTTCGTCAGCACACTCACGCCCGTTTCCGTCAGCATCACCGACTCGATATCCGCATACGGCACGATCCCCTCCGTCGTCAGATACCCCGCGGCAAACTCTTCGGCCATCTCATTCAGCATCATCACGGTCGAAAGACCCCGTCCGTTCACCGTCAGGGAAACCGGCTGCTCATTCAGGAGACCATGGTGAAATGCTGTCATCTGCGTGATAGGATATTGGTTTGGTACATTAAAAAAAATGGCGGGTATCCGATCGCCAGAGCACACCTGAAAATGCCCTGTAAAAAAAAGATCAGGGAAGTCTGATCGTCCCGACGATACGCAGCTTGCCCCCGTCCAGATAATGGATCACCGCTGAATCACCCGGCTTATACACAAGCGGCGTATCCAGTTCGAGCGTCAGCTTCGGCGCGTGCCAGTCCGATCCGTTCTCCACCTTCGTCACCCGTGCAGACAAAAACTGCATCCAGTGTCCGACAGACACGACCATCTGCTCCTTGATCTCTCCCGGCCAGTACTTCACCAGGTGTGCGTCGCCCGTCACCGTCGTCGTGTGGGTCACTTTCGGATCGGTCGTAAGAACGAAACCCCGATCCAGCTCCTCAGCATCGATATCCTTCAAAGCGCAGCCCACACGGTCGCCCGCATACGCCCAGGCAAAATCATCATCATGCTTCTGGACCGACCTGATCTGAGCGGTCTTATCCAGCGGTTCGACCCGCATCTTATCATGCTTCTTGATCCACCCGTCCGCGACGCATCCGAGGATCACCGTTCCAATACCCCGCACATTGAAGTGGTGATCGATCGGAACCGATCCGACTGCCCCCTCCTTCGGCTCGATATCCGGCTGATTTGCCGCACGCTCAAGAAGTCCGGCGGAAAGGCCGATGAAATCCTCTTCCATTATCGTATAATTCTCAAGCACCGTTCCTTTGATCAGCGGGGCGATCTGATTCGGCTGGATATAATTCTTCAGAATGATCGTCCCGTTCTTCACCCCTGCACAATCAAGCATCAGGATCCACTCGGCGACCATCGGCGTGATCTCAGAGATCACCACGATCGCCTCATGAGACATGGAAACGACATAAAATAACGGAGCAAGTCTGTCCGGATACCTCGTCGGTTCCAGAAGCGTCACGGTGTCGTGACCTTTTTTCAGATTATAGAATGTGATATCGGTACTGGTCCCCTTCTTCCCGAGATCCCGGGCATATCCGTTCGGGGCAAGTACGGCGACTGTTAAGTTCGGCATGGTTATACTCATTGGTGTTTGCGGATGATTATATTTATGGGTTTTATGGGTCCGCCTCCTCTGCCCACTCAGTACACTCTGTAGAAAAAGACGAAAATCTCTCCAAAAATCCCGCAAGATTTATCTCTTCATCATACACATTAACAGATATGAAAAATGTGAAAACGTCAGTTGATGGAGATATTCTTACAATTACGGTCGATCTTTCCCAGGAAGTCGGACCTTCATCCTCTGGAAAAACGATCATCATCGGCTCCAGCATGGGAAATAAACCCATCGACCGCAAACACCCCGATGTCCGCGTTGGTGTGAACGTTTATAAGAAGGTATAAGACTTTCGCCCCATTCTATTTTCCATGACCAGTCTACGTTCACGTATCCAACGGGTGTATGTATGCGTCCGTATGTGATAATCAACGCAGCAATGAGTGCTGACGGAAAACTTGCCACCCGGGAACGAAAACAGACCAAGATCTCCGGTCCTGACGATTTTCTCAGAGTTGACACGCTCCGCGCCGAGTCCGACGCAGTGATGGTGGGCATAGGGACCGTCCTCTCCGACGACCCTTCGCTGCGGCTGAAAAGCGAGGAGTATGCCGCGGTCCGAAAAGCCGGCGGCAAAGATCCTCATCCCATGCGGGTCGTGATCGACAGCATGGCACGAATGCCTGCAGACGGGGACATGTTCAAAAAAGGACTTGGCCGCGTGGTCATCTTCGTCTCGGAAAAAGCCCCGAAGGAAAGATGTGACGCCTTGAAAGAAAAAGCCACGGTGATCTCTGCGGGTGCGGATTCGGTAGATCTGGTAATCGTCTTAGATGAACTGGCAAAACTCGGGGTTCAAAAACTCATGGTCGAGGGAGGAGCCACGCTGCTCTGGTCGTTTCTCAGCAAAGAACTCTTTGACGAGATACGCATCTATATCGGCGCACTGATCATCGGCGGGAAGGATGCCCCCACCTTTGCAGACGGCGCCGGGTTCACGGATCCTGCGGAGTTCACCCGGCTCTCGCTGAAAAATATCGAGAAGATCGACGACGGCGTGCTGCTGACCTGGATAAAAAAAGTCTGAATATTATTTTACCAGCCGCTTTTTCCGAAGCAGCCGGTTGTAGGTGACGGCAAACCTGTGCGCCTCGTCCCGTATCTCCTGGAGGTACATGTTTGCCTTTGTCTTTTTTCCAAACGGCAGCGGGAACGGCACGCCTGAAACGAATACTTCTTCTTCCGCTTTCGCAAGGGAGATGAGCGGGATGTTTGCGTCCAGCTCATCAAGGATCCGCTTTGCTGACGAGAGCTGCCCTTTTCCTCCGTCGATCACGATCAGATCAGGGAGCGGTTTTTCCTCTTCGATCAGACGGCTGTATCTTCTGCGGACGACTTCTGCCATAGAGGCGAAGTCATCGATCCCTTCGACCGTTTTTATTTTGAACCGCCGGTAGTTTTTCTTGTCAGGTTTTCCTGAAACGAATCTGACCATGGAGGCGACCGTATCGGTTCCCGAGAGATGGGAGATGTCGAAACACTCGATGACGGCCGGCGGTTTTTTGAGATGAAGGGCGGCCTGGAGTTCCATTACTTTCAGTTCGTCGCCGAAGTGGACCGTCTCGATGTTTTTTCCCGCAAGTTCGAGCAGTTTTTTCTTGGCTCCCTGCTTTGGGACGGTGATCTTCACCATATGCCCTGCCAGATTTCCCAGATACGCGGCGAGTGACTCCTCAAGCTCCTCCTCGACGATTATCTCTTTGGGAGCAGGATTCTCCGAGTAATATCTCGAAACAAACTCCTCGAAAAATCCCTCCGATGCCTCGAAGATAAACTCGTCCCTGCCGCCGAGCGTTCCTTTGTACACATGGAAGACCATAAGATACACCGTTCCGTCAGCCGCGCGGTAGGCGATGACGTCCTCGTCATGATCGGTTTTTCTGGCGACATACTGCCGTGAAGAGAGGTTTTCGACCGCGGTGATCATGTCCCGGCAGAGGAGTGCCGCTTCGAACTCCATATCCTTCGAATACTCCGCCATTTCATCTTCGAGTTTGGTTTTGATCTCCTTTGTGCTGCCTTTCAGGACATCCGCTGCATAGCTGCACTGTTTTGCATACTCTTCAGCGGAAACGTGCCCGCCGCACGGCCCGGTGCAGTTGCCTATATGATAGCGCAGACAGGGTCTGTTCTTCGGCATGTTTTTGCAGGATCTGAGTCTGAATGTTTTTTTCACGACCGAAAGGACGTAGTCACGTTCTTTTCCTGAGACGAAGGGGCCGAAGTGCTGGCCGTTTCCGCGGGTGTTTCTCGCAATAGTGATCCGCGGAAACGGTTCTTTCGTGAGTTCGATGTAAGCGTAGGATTTGGCGTCTTTGAGATCGATGTTGTACTTCGGCTGATGATGTTTGATGAGCGTGTTTTCCAGAAGATAGGCTTCTTCTTCGGTCGCAGTTATGATATATTCAAACGAACGGATCGCAGCGACGAGCTTTGCAGTTTTTGCGTCATGATCCTTTTTCTGAAAATACGAAGAGACCCGTTTTCGCAGGTCTTTTGCCTTGCCGACATAGATGATCGTTCCTTCGCCGTCTTTATACAGGTAGCAGCCCGGCGAATGGGGGATATCGGCAAGATCGAAGGGGGGCATTTTCGGCAGGTTAATGTATGGGGTGGATGTATCTTTAATCATTATGGTTGTGCCCTGTTTGACCTGTCTGCATATGGATTCTCATGAGTATATATTTGATAAAGAGCGGGATTTTTACAATTACCGCATCGTCTGCAAACTGGGTGTGGTTCTTCCCGATCCGGTGCCGAAATCAGGTCTTACCTGCGATAAATATGAAAATAAGCTGGCTTCGCTCCCGCGGATCAGACGAAGTTCCTGTGCGATCGAGGTCGAACATGTCCAAAAATAAGGATTTTTTCCAGCACGATCATGCAGACGACCATGATCGGCAGATCAAAAAATAAGGATTTTTTTACAGCACGATCATGCAGACGACCATGATCAGCAGAAATGCCGTCGTCAGCAGAAGTGTTGCCAGAGGAAGAAGATTCGTAACGATCGCATTCACGGTCGAAGTCAGCTGCACGATCCGGGACGGGCCAAACACCTCCACCTCTTCGCAGATACCGGTTGCTGCCCCTCCTGACGCCGGAGAAAGATCTTCGACCGCTTTTAACACCGCTTCTGACACGTAGGGGATGATCTCGCCCGGTGACACCGCATCGCCGATCGGATTCCTGCCTGAGACCGAGTTCACGACATGCGAATCGGTCGTCAGGATCTCGACCTCATCCAGACCGAGCCCGAGAACAGCGCTGCGCAGGATCTCTCTGACCCCCAGATGAACATTATTGCCGTCAAAAAGGATGTATGCCGTTTTTATCCCATCGACATCAGTGACCATCGCAATGATCCCCATATCGGCAAATCCCTCGCTCCGTTCAAACGGCGGGATGACCTGCGCCGCTCCAACCGAGAACGGATGCATCTTTACATCCAGCATCAGATTCATCGCCTCATCCGCTCCGGCGATAAACTCATTGCCGGTTTTGGTCGAAGGATAGATGATGTTGGTGACCGAGGTCATACAGTTATGGGCATCCACGAACCCGACGTTTTCGTATCTGCCTTTGCTTTCACCCATTACGATCCTGCCGATCGAGTAGTCCATATCCTCCGTCATCTCAGGCGACCGGGTCGTGACCATCAGAAGCGAGTTGCCAAACCTCTGGGAAAGGATAGACACCGTACCGTGCTTCGTTCTGACTGGACGGCTCGCCATATCCGTATAAACGACCGAGTCGCGGGTGGTTTGTATCGCTTTCGCAATCGTTTTCGTCTCACGGTTGGAGATGAGGTTCAGATCATGACTGGCGCAGCCGTGGGAAACAAGAAGGATCGCGTCAGCTGCAAACGTATCATGCAGGACCTTGGGAAAGTTGCTGCCGCCAATCTCTGCCATCGGACCAGGGTGAAGATTCGGGATCACGAACCAGACATCCGGTTTGCCGGAACGTTTGAAGAAGAATGTCGTCTCGGGGACCGAGACATACTCGCTGATGTGATGGAAATACTCCTCGAGATCGTTGGATCCGTTCGTCAGATGAGCAAGAAACGCGTTGACGAAATGCATCGCTCCGACCCCGCTGGTCCGTTTCATCGGCAGATCGAACAGCAGTAAAAATACGATGACCCCTACCGAGAACACGATTATTGAAACAACGGCCGGAATAACGAATTCAGGGCCGAAGAACCAGACCCCGACGACCGCTCCGGCAAATGTCTGGATAGCGGCAGGCGCATACATCCTTCCAAACCGGTAGTCGGCGACTGCAGCGAGAACCACGAGCCTGATCGCCAGAATGAAACCCACGCCGAATACGTAGGCAAATCCCGCTCCAAGGAAGATGCCGGTGAACATCCAAAGCAGCATGAACACTTCGCCTGCAAGCGCCAGCAGACCCGATCTGTTCCAGGTGAACTCCTGGCGTGCGGTCGCGCTGACGAAGGGTTTTGTAAGGATCAGCGCAGCGACGGCGGGTATCGAGAAGGCAAATCCGATCCCCCGCATCTCGCCGGAGGCGAGGAAGACGACCCCGTCGACGGCAAAGCCGAGCAGAATGATCGCTGCCAAAGAAGCCTGCCATTTCGGAGCGTCGAAGAGATACTTCGTTAATGATTCGGTTTTTACTTCGCGTTTCATGTTACCAGAACCTTTCGATAAAGACTTCGCCGCGGAGTCCTTCATACGCGGATTTCATCTCCGAGCAGTTGAGCGGCGCTGAAAAGCATGGAGCGTTCAGCACGAGCGATTCATACTCCCCGCCCTCTCCGGCGATATGGATCCGCCGGCTTTTCCGGACGGAGAGCAGGACGTCGATGAGGGCGTCATCGATCTTTTTGCCCAGAACGTTTTCTCCCAGCCCATCTGCTGCGCAGACGACGATCACTGCATCCATCCGGGAGGCGACCTCACGCATGAGAGCGAGGGGATCCATCTTCCAGAGCGGAGCATACATTTTGAGGCCGAGCCGTTCACAGACGGCGGCGACGCGGGACCGCTGATACTCGGACTCTATTGCCCCGACGATGACGCCTTCCACATCAAGGGCCGCGAGTCCGATTTCCATATCAGCGACCTCCTGTTCCTTCTCGCCGGCGGAGGCGATCTCCACATAAACGGCTCCGCATCGCTTTGCGATCACCGGCACGGCGGCAAGATTTGCAGAGTGGAACATGTATGATTCGGTGTTTTTCGGAATGACGGTAACGAGATGGGATACATGCATGCCTGCGTCGATCGCTTTCTGCATGGCAAGGATCGAGTCCTTGCCTCCGGAGGTGAGTGCGGCCCAGCTCATCCTAGCTCTCCAGCCGGCCGAATGCGGACCGATAGCGTTCTGCCATCGTCTCCCAGTCCGGCAGGTTGGTCTGGGTCCCGGTCTTTTCGACCGCGAACGAGGCGGCGGTCGTACCAACTTTTGCACAGGTGACGGGGTCGAGACCTTTTTTCCAGGCGGTAAAAAAGCCTGCCCGATATGCATCCCCTGCGCCGGTGGGATCCTTTGCTTCGACGTTGAAGGCAGGAATTTGTTCGGCGCGGCCGTCGAAGAAGAGGCTGCTGCCTGATTTTCCATGCGTGATGATGGTGAAAGGCACCGAATCAAGAATATCTTTTTCGCTCCAGCCGAGGGTGTTTTTGATTATTTCCATCTCATAGTTGTTGCAGATGAGGATATCGATCTCGCCAAGAAGGGACGTGAGATCGTCTGCGGTATAATATTTGACGTCCTGACCCGGATCGAGCGAGGCGAACTTTGCCTGTCTGGCGATGCTGATATTGAATGCGGCGTCGCCTGTCGCCATGTGGATGAAGTCGCGGGCAGGCGCAGCGGCGCGGGAGAAGGCTTCGCCTGCGCCCCACTCGAAGTAGGTTATCTGTTCACCGGCGGCGTTGTTCACCATGAAGGCGGTCGAGCAGTTTTTGTCGCTGGTAAAAAGTGTGGTGGCAACGCCGAGTTCATCGAGATATTTTTCGTATTCGCTGCCGGGATAGTCCTGTCCGACCGCACAGATGAGTTCGGCCTCTCCGCCGAGTCGGGCGATGCCGGCGGCGATGTTTGCCGCGCCGCCGCCGAAGTAGATCTTGCGTTCAAATACGCGTCTTGATTCGCCGACCGGGGGGTATTCGTCAACGGTGATGATATAGTCTATGCAGAGATGCCCTGAGACGGAGACGGTGTTACTCTTCAACGGCGTCACCTTCGATCGGTTCCACAGCATAGGTGGAGAGGGAGATGTCCCGAAGGGCTTTGCCTATGACGGATTTGGCGATGTGCTCTGCATGTTCGGGGTTTTCAGCTTTGAATACCTTCATTGAGAGAAGAAGGCCGACCAGACCGGTCCGTGCGATCACGAGCGCGGTGTTGATCTCTTTTCCGCAGTACGGACAGGGGGTGTTCATTACATCGACGTCGACGAATTTTGCCGACGGGTGCAGGCGTTTGCCTGCTTCACTTACTGCTATTCCTATGGCATCCTGGACCGATTCTACGTCTTTGACCGTCCACCCTGCCTCCAGCGTCACTCGATAATCCGACATTTTCAACTCGTTTAGTTCTGTATACGTTGTCGTTGTGAGATTATGGTATTTGCGGGTCGGGTACGTAAGGACCCGACCTCAGCTGAGCTAGTTAGAGCGTAAGCGAGAACTTGCGACCTTGCGGGTCGGGTACGTAAGGACCCGACCTCAGCTGAGGCGGGGACCTTTAGGTCCCTTAGCCGAGCAAGTCGTCAGACTTGCGATCAAGGCTTTGCATTGCGGGCAAACAGAGGGCTTGCGTGTTTCACCGCCTGTGCCTTTCATCACGGAAGCTTCCGTTTCCCTCTTCTGCTCAGAGGATATCTCTGAAGTATCCCACCGTCTCTTTGATCCCGTCTTCGATCGAGTACTTCGGAGCATAGCCGAGCTCCTGTTTCGCTTTCGTTATATCGGCGACCGAGTATCTGATGTCGCCGGGTCTTGGCGCTTCATAGATTATATCGCAGCTGATCCCCGCCGCACGCATGATCATTGCTGCAAGATCATTTAAGGAGGTCTGGATACCGGTGCCGATGTTGAATGTGCCGCATGCAGCTGAGTTCATCGCCAGAATATTTGCATAAACGACATCTTTCACAAAAACGAAGTCGCGGGTCTGGTTCCCGTCGCCATAAATGACAGGGTTTTTGCCCCCGACGATTTTTTCGGTGAACTTCGGGATGACCGCCGCATACTCGGCGTTCGGATCCTGCCGCGGGCCAAAGACATTGAAGTAGCGAAGAGCTGTCGTCTCGACGCCGAAGAGGTCTGCAAAGTTTCTGCAGTACATCTCGCCTGCGATCTTTGAGACCGCATAAGGTGAGAGAGGCTCAGGAAGCATGTCCTCTCGTTTCGGAAACACCGGGTTGTCGCCGTATGCCGCGGCTGAGGCAGAAAGGACGACTTTTCGAATGCCGTGTTCTTTTGCGGCGGAAAGGATATTAAGTGTCCCTGTAGCATTGACTTCGTGAACGAGGAGCGGATCTTCGATGGATTTCTGCACGCTTGCTACCGCTGCAAGATGGAAGATCCCTTCGAAGGCATGGGTTTTGCAGATCTCGCTGAGCAGGGGACGGTCGGTGACCGAGCCTTTGATGAACTCGGCGCCGGACTGGATATTTCTGACGTTCCCGGCCGACATGTCGTCGAGGAGCGTGACGTCATGGTTTTGCCGGATGAGTTCTTCTGCTATATGGGATGCGATGAAGCCTGCGCCGCCGGTGATGAGATATTGCATGGGATAATGGTCTCCGTATGATGTTTTATGGTGCGGGGGTGATATCAGCATTCCTATTCGGACCGAAGACGACACTGCACGACGTTGATGAAAGCCGGGTACAAATCGAAAAGAAAAAAACCACATCCCGCAAACACCCGGTTCCTGCATAAACCCTATGAAGAAAAGTATTACATCTCAGATTCTCATCTAATACTGTAATGCGTACATGCAGCTTTCCTGTAAAATCACTCGGCTCGGTCCTGCCAGCAGCTCCCGATGCTTCGTTACTATCAGCCTGGATCATCTCCAGGTATGGTCAGGAAACCGATCTTATCACCTGGAACATTGAAACAACTCTCAAAGATCAGCTGCCCGCAGTGGAATATCCGGCGGCCGGCGGCGAGTATTATGCCGCCAGACTTCTGGATGCATTCACAAACGTCCGCGAAGGAGCGATCTTTCGCGAGTTCGATGTGGACCAAAAAGCAGTGCGGGCCGACAGCGATCTGGTCAATGGTCTGAGAAAACACTGCTGGTGGAGTATGTCTGCTCCCTCAGGACTGGATGTGAGGGATGAATACTTCGGCGATACAGAGGAGTGTGCCGCATCGCTTTTAGAAGCATTCGCATCGGTCTGCCGTCTGATGCGGGATGCGGGAATCGCCGGCCATATCCTGACAACGAACACCCCGAACGAAGAAGAACTGACGGAGTTTACCGGAAAGAAATATTTGTGGGCAGTCCCGGATACTTTTCTGGAGATGGCGCTCGAGTATCAGCGCGACATTGTTATCTCACGGGAAAATACGGCGCAGCTGCCTGATCTTCTGGACTCATACGATATCCGCAGGGTCTATGTCTGCGACCCCGATGCCGAATCGCTAACGACGGTGCTCGGCTCGTTCGATCCGGAGTATGTCTTCGTCTGCGGCGTCGGGCCAAAGGAGGATCGCCGATCCTACTGGGAACATCTGGCTGAGATCACCGTCAAACGGGACCCCTGATCCTTTCGCAAACGAAACATACACATTAGATCCCGTCCAATATTTTTATACTATATGTCTGCGCATGAACCGTATCGTGTCGAAGTTCGTCTGAAAAACGGGCTGAAGAGATATTATCTGGTGCGTGAGGTCAACACCGATGCAAGAAAGTTTGCAGCGACGCACCTGATCAAGTCGGGGGCGAAGCCGACCAAAGCTGAGATCACGCGGTGTATCTCTATGTTTGGTTTCGATCTGGAGATGAAGTGTCTCATAAAGGTCACGAAGTTTCGTGCAGAAAAGTTTTCATTCGAACGATACGCAGACGAGGATGAGTATTTTGAGCTGGAACGGCACAGATATCTGCATGCCCGCCGGCCGGTGAAGGATCCTGAAAAGGAGACTGCGGCACATATTGCCGCACTGGCGCGTTTTGCCGGGGTGGAGATAACGCCGGCAGAGACTGCGCGCATGTTTTCATCCGGGGAAATCCCGCGCGGAAAACGGCTGTTTGAAGTGAATGTTCTGCAGAATCTGAGAACTGCATATCTGCAGCGGGAAACAAAGGAGCGGCTGGGCATGCGTATGGTGCTTCGTCTGCAGGATGTTTTGCACACGAATAGCGAAACCGGAACTGGATCGTTGGCGGCAGGAGATGAGCTGAAGAAAATGATCGCGGGTTTTCATCAGAGGATCAGGGAAAAGTCCCACCCGTTTGAGCAGTGCTTTCTTTTTTATGAAGCGTTTTCTGCGTTGTTTCCGGATGAGGCTCTTCTTTCGGCCGAGCTTTTTTTCAGGATGGCGGCCATCTATGGATATGTTGTGACGCCGGGGACCTGGGAGGAGACGATCGCGGCGGTCAGAAGTGAGAATGCGGATATGGAGCTTGCCCTCCGGCGGTCGTTTGAGGAGATGACGAAGAGTAAAGTCGGCGTCAGGCAAAAGCAGCTGGACTTTTTCGGGTGACAGAGACAGCGGTCACTTCTGCCATATTTTGACCAATTATAACCTAACTTTGACATTTGGCAATTTCCCCGCCATGTAGCGCCCTCGCACCTATAGATTTTGACAGGTACCTCTCATCCACCTATCCAACCTGAATTTTAGTCCGAGTATCGCCGTATTCAGGGCATTAAAATTGGAAAACAGACATCTGCGAACCCACTGTCTGGTAGTGTGCGGACTTTCCGGACTCCACGTCCCTCTGCATTTTCCAAAATCGCGTAAACATCATAAATCCAACCAAGAATAACTCCCTAAATCAAAAAAGAAGACCGGGAATTGTTTAAGCAGGGCCAGAAAAGATCTGTTTCTCACGTAAAAGACTTGAGCAGGTTTTTCACGAGATCATCGGAGATCACATACCTACGTTTTTTTTGGCTGAGGGAAACCCCGCCTAACCCGAATACTTACCGGTCGAGTAACGTTCTCGAAACGATATACTCACCGTGGGCTTCGCGGGTCGTTCCAACGATCAGCCAGGTCTGATCCCCGTGCTCCTCGACCACCCCTTTTGCTTCAAGCGTCTCTCCCGTGAAACACTGACCGCAGTAGGTGTGCGTAAAAGAAAGGACCATGTCGATCTCTTCGTGATCGACTTTGTAGATACCGGGCGAATCGAATGCAAGACTTGCATCCGTGACCTTCGCTTCGATCGTTATCACGCCCGTCTTCTCGCCAAGCGTGATCGGCGGGACCGAGTGGAGATTGTCGTATCCACGCGAGTAGAGCAGATCGAAGTAGGTCCCCTCGAACTCTCCGCGGTTGAACTTCCGGCTCTCGTGCAGCACGAACTCGTCGAAGCTGATGTCGGGAACGCGTTTTCGATACACCTTCTGCCACATCTCTTCGCTCATCGCAGGGATCTTTCCCGCCTTCACCGCGGCCATCAGCTGTTCGCGGGCCAGAAACCAGGCCGAGCCGTAGACGACCATATCGATATCGGACGCAGAATTTTCAAGACCAGCTAGAAGGGACCCCGTGCATCCGTAGCTCATCGGAGGCAGATCGAAGTGGGAAAACAGCCGGGCTACTCTGGGGTTTCCCGCCGCGATGCCTGCCGCCTCTTCCTCGGGCTTTAACACGCGGACGATGTCGGAAAGCGGGACACGGTGGACCAGATCAAGGTATTCGGGTCTGTGTTCTTTCACCCAGGCGAACGCATCGGCAAAATCATATTTCGTGTATCTGGTTCCGGACGGCGCCGTCCGGTCCCCGTCCGGTGTTGGGACATAGCGGAGCACGCACTCAGCGCGGGAATCGTTTTCATACCCGGAAACGGCGTACAGACAGCCGTCTTTGGTCATAACAAAATCACGTAAACGAATAGGTTTCATAAAAATGCGAGGGAAGGGATTCGAACCCATGAACTACTGAAGACCAGATCTTAAGTCTGGCGCCGTTGGCCTGGCTTGGCTACCCTCGCCTACCCTAATACATTGATGCTTCTACATAAAAAAGAGAGCGGAAATACATCAGTAGTTTGATGTAGATGTCCTGCGAAAATATAGGGGAGATAAACTCCTGTAGTGTAGTGGTCAATCATTCCGGCCTTTGGAGCCGGAGACGGTGGTTCGAGTCCGCCCAGGAGTATCTGAAATGTATTTTTTCTCGGAGAATCTTTTCTCCGCTGCGTTTTTAGCTCGCCGCCGGAACTGACGTCAGGACGACCCGCCAATCTGTCTCGCCAAAGGAGAGGGTATCCCATACTGCTGTTTTTTCAACAACGTCTGTACCTATATCGGCAGTATACACGTATTTCGTTTCGCCGGAGGGATTTGCTGCGACGAGCTCTGCCATTTCCCGGATCATCGCATAATCCGGATCGGTAAGGAGATCGACGCCGGCTTCCGAAACATCCGCATCGAACACTTGGACGCCGTTCATCTGCATGACCCAGAGGTTGTACCCTTTTTCAAAGACTTTCTGCTCTTCCGGGCCAAAGAGACGATACGGATCGAAACTCAGACTGATATACCCGGCATACTCCTCTGAGATCTTGATCGGGACCGAGAGAAGATATGCTTCCATGCCGTTTTCCAGAACCATATATTCGGAGACATACACATCCGTCCCGGCAAAGATCTCTTTGTTCGGCGGATAGCTGCTCAGGTTCTGACCAAGTGCACTTATGATATTATTTGGATAGACCGCACGCACGATCCCGTTCTCATCGGCGATCAGCAGATCATGGGTCAGTGTTGTTCTCTGATAGAGCGTTGCCAGAGCCTGCCTGCCGTTTTCAGGTGTCGGGTCGGCGGCATAATATCGGGAGGCAAAGGCCGCCTCGTCTGCCGTCGTAGTGAGGGTTTCGTGCAGCGATGAGATCACATCTGCCAGAACATCCGTCTGGGAAGCCGTCTGTTCAACACATCCTGCCGAAAAACAGGACAGCAGAATGAGAGACATCACCGTAAACAACACTAGGATTTTCATATTCATACTATTATTCTCCCAAGGGAAAAATCCTCTGCGAGCGGCATCGGCCTTACTCTTCTTTGTTTTGGAGAGAATACCTGCGTGTCAGGCTCTCGAGCGTCTCGATCTCATACACATCCTTGTCGTCCCGCAGTCTGACAAAACGCGGGAACCGGAGCGCATATCCTGCCGCATAGTTCGTGCTCCTCTGCAGTTCGGCATACCCGACCTCGAAGACGACGTCAGGTTCGAACGAGACCGTCTTTCCTTTTTCTGCAATGATCTTTTCCTTGAACAGATCATACAGGGTCGAAAGCATCGAGTCATCGATACCGGTCGCCACCCGCGAGATCTCCAGGAGATCCCCATTCTCATCCTGACATGCGAGAAGGAACGAGCCGAACATCTTCGCACGTTTTCCTTCGCCCCACTCGGCGCCGGTAACTACCAGATCGATCGTATCGACCTCGGGCTTGATCTTGATCCAGAGCTTGCCCCGGTTTCCCGGAAGATACGGCGAGTCGAGCACTTTGAGCATGATGCCTTCGTTTCCGTTGTCGAGCGATGTGTGATAGTATGCTTCGATCTCGTCAACGGAATCACTGACGAGCTGCGGAGCGACATACGCGTTCATCACCGACTCGAGGATCTGCCGGCGGCGGAGGAACGGCTGATCGATCAGGGTCTCTCCGTCGGCCGCGAGGATGTCGAATACCCAGGGGAGAAGGGTGATTGCTTCCTGCGCATCCCCGACATCATGCTTCCTGCGGATCCTTCTTAGGATCGTCTGGAAAGGCATGGGTTTTCCATTCATGATTGCGATCACTTCGCCGTCGATGATGACGTCATGGTCGGTCGCTTTGTCCAGCATCCCGACAACATCGGGAAGAGAAGCCGTCATCTCTTCCAGACGCCGGGAGTAGATCGCGCATTTTCCTCCGGATTTGTGGAACTGGAACCGGCTGCCGTCGTATTTATTTTCAGCCGCAAGTTTGCCGTGGGTTTCCACCATCGAGGTGATGGAACCCTGCTGGGCAAGCATCATCTTCACCGGCCGAAAAGCCGTGATATGGACCTCGGTAAGCTGAGATGGATCGGATTTCGCGAGAGATGCCACTTCTCCCAGATCATTCAGTGCCTGGTGGGCATGTTCGATCACATCTGCCGGGATGCCGAATGCTTTCGAGACCGCATCCTTAACGACCCCTTCCCCGACGCCGATACGCATCTCTTCGAGCATGAGTCTCGCAAGATATCTTCCTTCGAGCGGGGTCGCGTTCGAGAGGAGATACTGGGCGGATCTGAGCCGTTCCTGCTGGGATCTCCTGCCGGAGGATTTTGCCATCAGCAGAAAACGCTCGTTCACATCCAAAATATCCAGTTCTTCCGAGAAGAACATCGTCTGTTCACGTTTTTCGAGAAGGCTCTCGACAACTTTTCCAACATCGCCCGCATTGTTTATTGCCGAGACCACATAATCCCGTTTTTTGCCGATAACATAGGCGAGGGCATCGTACAAAAGGTTCGGACCGAACCCAAGTTTTTCGGATGACCAGTCGGGAAACAGTTTCCCGCGCATGAATCTGACGAAGACGGGCAGTTCCTCCTCGGTGAGGCTTGGGAACTTCTCGGCAAGGATATCTGCTGTCGCCAGACGCGAGGAAGTTTCCTCGATGGTATTACATATCTCTGCAAACTCGACAAACAGCATAGTATTTACACCTGAAACTTTACGAGCCGGCGTTCCCGGTATTCTGCAAGCTGGTCACTGACAAATATTTTCGTTCCGCTTTCACCCGCAGCATCCAGGGCCGTCTCGCGGGCGATGTTTGGACGATTGTAATTTTCCGAAAGATGTGCGAGGGCGATGATCCCGACATCCTGCGAGAGCTCGGCGATGCATGCTGACGAATCCTCGTTCGAGAGATGGCCGTCGTTTTGGATCCGGTCTTTGAGATATCGGGGATACACCCGAAGGACGCAGTTGTTCCCCTGACAGTTCGCCCCGCACGACCGGCAGGTTTCGCATTCGGGGAACCGGTCCGATTTCATTGCTTCTGAGCAGTAGTTACTCTCCAGCACGACGGCATCACAGGCGGAAAGGATCGTTTTCATCGTATCCGAGACCTCGTGGGTGTCAAGACATATGCCGATCCGGGCATCGCCGTCGTCGATGACAAATCCGGTCGGCTCGGCCGCATCATGGTATGCCCGAAACGTGGTGATCTTCAGACCGCCGGCTTCGACCGGGATGTGTTCATGACAGACGGTCCGCTTTGCAGAGGCCGAAATGATATTTTCCCGCTCAAGGGCGTTCAGTGTCCCGCCTGAAGCAAAAACCGGAACACGCGCAGCTTTTACAAAAGCCTTTGCGGATCTGACATGATCCGAGTGTTCGTGGGTAACACAAAGCCCGCGGAGATTATCGATATTCAGGTGCAGACTCTGCAGTGTCCGCATAAGATATCCAAGGCCGGCGTCAATTACGATCGAATCAGATTCATTGCCTATATAGATGCAGTTTCCTTTACTGCCGCTTGCAAGAAGGACACAATCCATTGCTACAGTATTGGATCTACTAAGAGAAAAAGACCCAAGGATTTTCTGAGAGAGGGCAGGAAAAAAAGCGGATGAAAAAGTAAAAGAAAAATCCCAAAGGATTATTTCTTCTCTTCGTCTTCGCCGGACCAGCAGGTAACACCTGTTGAGTCACTGAGACAGGAGGCGTTGAAGACAGGTTCTTCGACGCCGTCAGCTTTCTGGTCAAGGTAGTCTTTGAGTGCTTCAAAGGCGTGTTTGCCGAGGATGAGTAAGACACCCATGTTGAAGATACCCATGAATGCCTGGAAGGTATCTGCAAGGTCCCAGGCAAGGCCCATGGACATCATGGATGCGACGAAGACCATGATAACGATCGCAACACGGAGAACAACAACCGCTTCTTTTCTTTCGGTGATGAACTTGGTGTTGGTTTCACTCATGGAGTAGTAGCTGATGAGACTGCTGAATGCAAAGATCAGCATGAAGACGGCAATGACATAAGGACCTGCTGCTCCAAGGAAGGTAGCGCTCATCGCTTCCTGAACAAGAACCGCTCCGGAGACCGGGATGCCGGCATATCCGGGGTAGGCGACGTTTGTGTAGATGATGACAACAAAGGCGGTTGCGGAACAAACGACGAGTGTATCGATCAGGACACCGACAGACTGCATAAGTCCCTGCTTTACGGGGTGCTTGACATCTGCGGACGAGGAGACGTTCGGGATAGAACCGATACCGGCTTCGTTCGAGAAGACACCACGCTTCAGACCCCACATGATGGCTGCTCCGATTCCTCCGCCGACGAATGCCTGAACACCGAATGCGTAGGAGAAGATGGTCTGGATGACCAGAGAGACCTGGGTGAAGTTGACGAGGACGATGGCAAGACAGAGCAGGAGCCAGATGATGGCCATTGCCGGAACCATCCAAGTCGAAACTTTTGCAACGCGTTTGATACCGCCGAAGACAACGAGAGCTGCAAGGACAGTGATGATGACCGCAAAGACGATCTGTTCAGTGCCGAATGCGTTGGCAAAGGCGATGGTCGCCGTGTTTGCCTGGACACCGATGAACATCAGACCATAGGTGAAGATGATCAGAAGAGCGATAAAAGCGGCGAACTTTGGTTTGCCAAGACCGTTTCTGATATAGAATGCCGGACCGCCGTGGAACTGGCCGTCTGCTTTCTTTTCTTTGTAGATCTGACCGACGGTCGTTTCAACGAAACTGGTTGCTGCGCCGATGAGGGCGAAGATCCACATCCAGAATACTGCTCCGGGACCTCCCATGACGATTGCCACGGCAACACCGGCGATATTTCCGACACCGATCCTCGCACCCATGCTGACGCAGAAGGCCTGGAACGATGAGATGGTCTGTTTGCCTTTCTGCGCGCGGATGCCGGTAAAGGCGACTCTGCATGCTTCGCCCAGATTGTTGATCTGAACGCCTTTCGTTCTGATGGTAAAGTAGAGACCGATACCGATCAGAAATACGAATGCAAGATACCATGCATACGTATTGACTTCGCCGTTGACTGTTGAAACAGCGTCGTTGATTGCCTCAAAAACACTCATGAGTTAAATCGTTTCTCTATAATGGATGATTAACCCGTATGGTTTGTCTGCCGGAAAGACCGCTCGAAAAAATAGTATTTATCCTCGTTCATCCGGTAAAAATCAGCCTGGATGCAGGATAGATCAGAGTGAATCGAGGGATACGCCGCCGAAGTCGTCAGCTTTCTGTGGGGACGTGATGCCGAACGCGGACTGACCTGCCCAGGACTCGAGGGAATTCGCTGCCTCGACCATGTAGTCAAGGATGTCGATAGAGAGTTCGCGTTTGGTTTTGCTGACCTGCATCTGCTCGACGAGGAAGCGAAGCCTCTCGGGAGACTCCATTCTGAGTTTTGCAAGCGAGATCACGCACATGTATATTCGGGTCAGATTCCGGTCGGTGCCGGTGATGGTGTCGAAGAACGCCCGGAGGATCTGTGCCTGATACACTTCGCTTCCCATAAGTAATCTACATTGGTGAGTTATGCATTATATAGATTTGCCAAAAAAGGAGATTATTTTGCCGCACTCACGATCCGGATGATATCGCCGGTTTTAAGTTCCGTCGTATCTTTGATCCGCATCTTTGTGCGGGCGTCGACCGCATACAAAAATCCCTTCCCGATATCCGTGTGGACACGAAACGCCATCTCCTTCGGCGTCGAGCCGACCGGCATCAGAAACGCATCAGGCAGCACCTGGCCTTTGGCATTGCAGAACTTGTTCTCATCCTCGACCGGATAGACAACGATCATCCCTATCTCATCGAATACGATCCGGTTCAGGATCGTCTGGACCCCGGTACCCCCGTACTTCTTCATCGTCTCGGCGATCTTCGTCAGAGCTTTTATCTGGGGAGCTGAGAGTTTTGCTCCTTCGATCGGAGCAAAGGTCGCGTCACCCGGAAGATACTTCAGAAGCTTTGCCTGTGAAGCGGTCTTGAGAGCAAGTTCTCCCGCAGCGATCGTCGGAACAGCGCCAAGAGCCTGTAATGCGGCGATGTTTTCATCCGATGCGAGATCGGCTTTGTTTGCGGCGATGATCATCGGCTTTGAGACGCGGAGCAGCACCTCGCACAGCTTTTCGATGTCTTCGGGCGTTGCTTTGGCAAGATTGATGCCGCATTCGTCAACAGCTTCTCTGATTTGGATCGCATCGATCCGCAGACCCGCGAGCGCTTCGCCCAGCAGATCGATCAGGACCTGTTCTTTTCCCTGCGCCTGTCTGACGAGTTTGGCGCGGTGTTTCTCGACGATCCCTGCCATCCACATCGCAAACTCATAGCGCAGGAACTCGACGTCCTCGATCGGATCGCGGGCGCCAAGGTCGACGGGATTTCCTTCGGCATCGGTGCTTCCCGATGCATCCACGACCTGGATGATCGCATCGGCCTCGCGGAGCGTGTCTAAAAACTGGTTTCCAAGCCCGCGGCCAAGGTGCGCATCAGGCACAAGTCCGGCGACATCGATCAGTTCGATCGGAATGAACCGGTTTCCGTCAACACATTCAGTGCATCCTTCGATGTCAAGCTCCCTGCACGGGCACGTTGTCCGGACGTACGCAACGCCTTTGTTCGGGTTCACCGTAGTGAACGGATAATTCGCGATATCGACATTTGCAAGCGTCAGCGATTTATAAAACGTTGATTTGCCGCAGTTTGGTTTTCCGGCGAGAGCGATCTGTAACATTCTGTTTCTTTCCTTATATAGAGGGTATCTCTGACCTATAATTAGGGCCGGCTAACTCTTATGTGTTGTGTAGAGACCTTCCGGCCAGGGTCGTCAATGAAAAGGGACAGCAAAGCGCGAAAAAAATTGGGGCGTGATGGAGGCGCAGGCAGAAGAAAAAGAGCAGAGTGTACAGCCCCTCCTTTCCTAAAACCGCTGTGCTTCACTGATACTCGATCAGATTCTGCGCTTCTTTGGGCAGGCCGCCTTTAAACTTCTGCGAAACGGCAGTGTAATACTCACGCACGCGTTCATTCATCGTCGGGTGGACCCTCTTTCGCGCCTCATCAAAATCGGCCGCCGTCACGACGGATGCCTGCTGTCTGAGAGCCTGCATCGCCGCCTCGCGGCAGAGCCCTTCCAGATCTGACCCTACATAACCAGCCGTTTCACGGGCAAGTGACGCGATACGTTCTGATTTTACCGGATCCTTCAGTGTTATGCCCGCCTTGCAAAGAGCTGCCGAAAGCCGTCTTCTGGCTTCGAAAAGCGGAAGGACCGTTCCGGCCCCGTACTTTTCGGCGGCTGTTTTCAGCTGACGGACCGTCACCGTTTTTCCGGAAAGTTTCTGCGCCAGCGCTGCAAGCGACGCCTCGTCAAGACCTGCTGTAGAGATCACTGCCTCATCAAACACCGAACCTTCTATTGGCATATTCTGCATATGCAAGGCCAGGATCTCGCGGCGATCTGCCTCATCAGGCTCGGATATATACACCAGCCGGTCAAACCTTCCGCTCCGGAGAAGCGCAGGATCGATGATATCCGGACGGTTCGAAGCCGCAAGCACCATCACATCATTCAGCTCCTCGATCCCGTCCATCTCGGTGAGGATCTGATTCAGCACATTCTCGGTCGCCCGGTTCCCGTCTGAAGCGCCGCGCGCCGGTGTGAGAGAATCCAGCTCATCAAAAAAGATGATCGACGGCGCCACCTGCCGCGCCTTCTTAAAGATATCTCGGACGGCTTTCTCCGACTCGCCGACCCATTTCGACAAAAGCTCCGGCCCCTTCACCGCCAGAAAATTGGCTCCGCTCTCATAAGCTACTGCCTTGGCGATCATCGTTTTCCCGGTCCCGGGCGGACCGTACAGAAGAACGCCCTTCGGCGGACGGATCCCAAGTTCGGCAAACACCTCCTTTCTGGTCAGCGGAAACTCCACCGACTCGCGCACATCGCGAACAGCCTCTCTGCTTCCGCCGATATCGGCCCAGGAAACATCAGCCGTCTCAAGAGCGATCTCCCGCATAGCTGACGGCGCCACCTCTCTGGAAGCCGCGATGAAATCTGCCGTCGTCACCTCGAGTTTTCGCAGGACTTCGTCAGAAATCGTCTCATTATCGAGATCCGAAACATCCACCTGCCGCCGAAGCGCCCGGATCGCGGCTTCGCGTACCAATGCTGCGAGATCGGCCCCGACAAATCCTTTCGCCTGCGCCGCAAGTGTCTGCAGGAGTTTGTCCCGGGAAAGCTCATATGCCGCAAGAGCTTTTTCAAGAGCCGCCTGTGTCGGATCACGACTGCGCAGCTCCTTCAGCTTTGCCATCCCTTCGAAAGGCATATCCTTTGTGTGGATCTGCAAAATCTCCATCCGGTCCGCCTCGGCGGGCACCCCGATCTCGATCTCGCGGTCGAACCTCCCGGGTCTTCTGAGCGCAGGATCAATCGCATCAGGCCGGTTCGTTGCCCCGATCACGATCACCTGCCCGCGGTCCGTGATCCCGTCCATCATCGTCAAAAGCTGCGCGACCACACGCCGCTCGACCTCGCCGTTGACATCCTCCCGCTTGGGTGCGATCGAATCCAGTTCATCGATGAAGATGATCGACGGAGCGTTGTCTTCCGCATCTTCAAAGATCTCGCGAAGTTTCTGCTCCGACTCGCCATAATACTTCGAGATGATCTCCGGGCCTGCGATCGAGATGAAATGCGCCCCGCTCTCGCTTGCCACGGCCTTGGCGATCAGCGTCTTTCCGGTCCCGGGCGGCCCGTACATAAGGACACCTTTCGGCGGCTCTATACCCAGCGTCTCAAACAGCTCGGGGTGGCGGATCGGCAGTTCGATCATCTCACGCACGCGTCTCAGTTCGCCTTTCAGCCCGCCGATATCCTCATAGGTTATCGGCTTCGTCCCGTCAAAAACATCATCATCGTCAAAGATGAGCTCGGTATTTTTCGTCAGGATGCAGGCATTCTCCGGCTCAAGTGTCGTGACCTTGAACTCCAGGGGCGGATGGCCGGGATGGAACGTCTTTACCGGCACGATATCATCCAGTGCGACCGGGAAGTTGATGAGGGATACAAGATATTCATCCTCTTCGTCCGGGAAAGAGTCCGCAAGCTCTGTTGGCGCCACCAGCGTGACCGAGGTCGCGGGGATCTCCTCAACGATTTTCTCCACAGTGACCCGGTCTCCCGGACTGACGCCTGCATTCGCCCGCGTATATTTATCGATTCTGATCTTATCCTGATTCCAGTCGCTTTCAAATGAACGCCAGACCTTCGCGACAGTGGGTGTTTTTCCGGTTATCCTGACCAGATCGCCCGGACTGACATCCAGCGCCTGCATCGCCGCCGGGTCGAGCCGTGCCTTGCCGTTCCCCTGATCCTCCGGGTAGGCACTGTCCACTTTAAGTGTGATTTCCGCCATGGTAGATGTATATACGATGGGGGCCGTTAATAATTTTCCACAGTGACCTAAGCGTGCCGAAAATGCATACAGCAGATCGGATCCTTACGCGGAAAAGAAAAAAAAAGATATTTAGAGCAACCGGTTCAGAGACTCGATCTCTGCACGGTCGATGCCCGGGATCTGGGAGAAGAGAGCCTCGATCTTGTCGCCTGCCCCCTCATCATCCTCGGTGATCATTGCAATCTTGATTGCAGACAGACCAAATCCGATCGGTTCGACTTTCATATCTTCGATACCGGTCACGGCAGCTCTGATATCTGCCTGAAGTTTTTCGAGATCTACTTCCGGGGACTCCGGCATGATCTTCATAATAACGACGACTTCACCCATTGAAGACTCAGAGCCCCTGGAATCCGCACTTCGGGCAGGTGTATTTTACACTCTGTTTTCTGCAGCGTGCACAGCGGTAGATGACCTCTCCACAGTCCGGGCATTTAAACTCGGTTGCGCCGCGCTCTGCGAGCGGGGCATTGCATGATGTACATTTTATAGTTGCCATACGATCAAACTCCTTAGTTAATTAGCGTCCGATTATTATAAACGTGTGGCTTCAAACCAGCTTCGAACACTGCCGGGAACACGCCCGTTCAGGATCTCGGCAGAGACCCCGTATTCTGCAATGAGAGAGCCAAAAACCGGATCCAGGAGATCCTCGCCTGAGTCTGTCGATTTTATGACCAGAAGACGCGAGCCGGTAAGGCCCGCGATCCATGCCGCGATCGAGTCGGAGGTGACGTCCCAGGTGTGGGGGAGAGGATCCGCTTTTTCCAGCAGGCGCTTTGGCAGAAGGATCGACGGCTCCTTTGGGATCGTCAGTTCCCGGGTGACGGGATAGCCGAACGTCGAGAGAAATCTGCCGAAGATTTCCATGGCATCGATCGCTTTCCAGTGCGAAGTCTCGTCATCGGCGCCTTGGGCACGGACAAAATCCGCAAAGATCCCGCCACCGGGGACGATCAGAATCGGCCCGTCGGGGATCTCGGCAAGGATCTCTCCTGCTTTGTCCATAAGACTCCCGCCGAATTTGACCACCGTCCGAGCCGTCATACACTATATAGTAGAACGTAAATAAAGAAAAACCAGTATGAAAAGACTGCTCGCCCTCCTATTTCTTCTGGTCCTGTGCATCTCGCCCGCCTCGGGATTCGTTCTTGCGGAGTTCTGTCCGGACGGATATGCTGCAGGCGACGGGGATGAGTATCTCATCCTGGAAGGAAGCGGCAGTCTGAGCGGGTGGACGGTCTTTGACGGTGAAGGGAGCCTGACATTTCCTGCCGGCGCCGTTTCAAGCGGGCGGGTGGTCGTCGCGAGAAGCGCAGAGGCTTTTTTCGCGATCCACGGGACCTTGCCTGATTACGAGATCCTGGAAATCAGTGCGGTGAAAAATGTTCTGCAGACCGGGCGCTTTCAGATGGCAAACACCGGCGATGATCTTTCACTTCTCCATCTGGGTGAAGTCATCCAGACCGTTTCCTGGCCGGGTGAACTCAGCAGTTCAAACGGCCGCGTCCATGTTTACACGGACGGGGTCTGGGATGACCGGATCTATAAGATCGGGCAGAGCAGATTTTCACCGGAAACGTTCACTGCCGATTCGGTGACGCTGTTTGTCTCGCCTGATTCGTCCTATGAGGCGGTGAGCGGCGTGATCCGTGAAGCTTCAGAGACTCTGCTGATCTCGATGTATGAGTTCACGCACGCTGACATCGCCCGCGAGATCGCAGACGCGGCAAAGCGCGGGGTCGATGTGACGCTCCTTCTCGAAGGCGGGCCGGTCGGCGGCATCTCCGATGAAGAGAAAGGAGTGATGGATTATCTGGCCGGCCGCGGTGTTTCGATTCTGACGATCGAAAGCGAAGGCAGTATCCCGGCAAGATACCGGTATCTGCATGCAAAGTATCTGGTGGCCGACGGGTATTCAACGGTAATCCTCTCGGAAAACTTCAAGCCGAGCGGGATCCCGCTCCCGGGGACGAGAGGCAACAGAGGATGGGGAGCAGTGATCCGGGATGAGGAGACGGCAGAATATTTTGCAGAGGTGTTCGCCGCCGATCTGGGAGGGATCGACATGTATCCCTATGTGCCGGGAGACGAACCTCTCCCGGCACCCTGGTCCGATGAGAAGATCGTTCCGCATTTTGCCGGTATGACGCTGTATGATGTCAGCATAACTCCGGTCATTTCCCCGGACACGAGCAGCCTTGTGTTCGATCTGATCAGATCGGCACACCGCACAGTCGACCTCCAGCAGGCTTACATCTCGCCCTATCAAGACGGGGAAAACATCTGGATGGCGGCCGTTCTTGGTGCCGCAGACCGCGGCGCTTCGATCCGGGTGATGCTTGACGGGATGTATTATAACACCGCCGATGATGCCGACAATGATGAACTGGCGGCCGCGCTCAACAGATACGGAGGGGATGTCTCCGCACGGCTCCTTCTGCCGGGCGCGCATCTGACAAAACTGCATAATAAAGGGATGATCGTTGACGGCGAGCATGTTTTGATCAGTTCGATAAACTGGAACTTCAACTCCCCAAACAACAACCGCGAGGCGGGAGTAATCATCCACAGCAGGGAAGCGGCCGGATATTATACGGCCGTCTTCTCTGCTGACTGGAACGGGGAGTATGAAAAAGATCCGGTCTCGGCAGGGCTCGGCTTCGATCTCCGGCTGCTGCTTGCCGGAGGGATCGTGATCCTTTTGATAGGCATTGTTATCCGGCGGAGACGCTGACCGGTTTTATTTGAATCCTTTCGCTTCCCGAACCTCGATCTCTTCCATCTCGTCGAGGTACGGCAGAAGCGCTTTGATATATCCCCGCGGACCGACGGCGGTTTGCATCGTTCCGGTCTCCAGGATCTCTGCCGCAAGGGGCTGTTCTTTCAGCATCTGTTCGACCTTGACTCCCGGACCCTGGATCTGCTTCATATGTTTCTGCATATTTTTCATCCAGTCTTCGATCTCCAGGACAGGGCGGAAGTCCGGATCGGTCAGACGGTACTTCTCCAGATCGGCCGTTAGATCCGAGGTCTTGGCGATTTCTGCATCCATATAGAGATATACATTGATCCGTTCGCGCCGCCGGAGGTCCATAAGCTCCAGCAGGTCGATGTTTTCGCCGGGTGCGGGAAGGTCTGTCATACCAGTCATGTTTGTCGGCAGAAAGTATTAAGATCACACCAGGATCGTGATGTCGGAGAGCCGGTTTGCGATGATCTCTTTTTTCCCGGCATAGGTTTCGATAATGCCGATGACCTTGACGCGGTCTCCTGATACGAGGAGGGGATCTTTCCCGCCGTTTGGGATAAACACATCCGTTCCCGAGATGTTTGCGATCAGATGTCCGCCGGTCCCGGTGATCTTTGTCTCCAGCACGATGCCTTCGAGACGAACGAGTGTTCCGTCGGGAAGATCGGGACGATAATCTGCGGCTCCCTGATCCGGTATGAGATGGACAGTGCCAAGATACAGGAGGGCAAGCAGCAGGATAACAAGAATGAGGATACCGGCAGCGCGGCGTTCGGGGCGGGTGAGCATGCTGATTTTTGTGTATGTATCCAAGCGTGATTAATCTTCGTCTGTGGCGCGATTCTGCCCAAAGAAGGCCGGTATGGAGGCAATTTAGTTCGAGGTGTTTCGAACAATATTGCATCAATGTCTATTTTTGTTCAAACTATAACGAACAGATGTAGAAAAGCATTATATACTTTTAAGTCAATTATGATGTATGCAGAGAACAAACATGCCCAAGTCGTGTCTCACGATCTTCCAGTTACTGGAACGCACCGGTTCTCAGACGCACAAAGATATTGTCTTAAGCACAGGACTTGCCCCGCGCACGGTCCGTTATGCGCTCAGACGTCTGAAGGAAAATGGCATGATCATCGAGAAGTTCAACTTCCGCGATGCACGCCAGGCAATTTATATGCCAAAGATGACTGCGGCGGCAACTCACGCCTCAGCCTGATAATTCACAGATCCACCCTCTAAATACACCTCACAAACTCACCCTTTTTCTTTTTCAAGTTGTTTTACTGATGCAGGCAGTTGCTTTGCACCGTATGTTTTCTCTGTATGCGGATTATTGCGAAGCAGACGGAACGAAGCATATGACCGGCGGGACCCGGGCAGGGAAACTGACGTACACAAAAACACAAAAAAAAGTGTACTGAAAAAATGAGAATGGATGCATGACAAAGATCCGCCGCAGACCTCGTCAAAGCCCGCTTCTCACTTCACCCGGACAAGGAGTTCCGCATTCTCGATCGCGACATCAGTATTTCCAACCATCTGTGCCGCCGCGATCGAATAGGACCGTGACTTCTCCGCTAACGTGTCTCCTTCCACATCCACATCCACGCACACCGTCTTGATCCCCACAAGCTCATCCGAATACCGAATGATCTCGAACGTTCTGAACTCCTGCGGGAAATCCCTCAGCGATGCCGTCTCCACGACCCAGAATCCATACTCAGGGTGAGCCGGATCCGGCGACGCGATCGGCATGATCGTATTCCGGTGATTGTGTCCTGCGACCCACATCAGCAGATTCGGATACTTCTGCAGCTCCGTGATCAGTTCCGTCTGGGACACTTCCGAGTTCAGACTCCAGCCCGAAGGTGCTCCCTCCTCCATCGTCGCGATCGGGATATGTGCCGCGATGATCATCAGAACATCCTCCTCCTGTCCTTTCTCCAGCTCCGCCTTCAGCCAGGCAAACCGCTCCTCATCCAGAGAACCGCGGCCGTGTGCCCAGATATCGCCGATCGTTGAACCTTCGACCGTCGTATCATCCAGCATGATGATCCGGACACCCTCCGCCGGGTCGAACGAGTAGCTGGCGAAATCGTCCGCGATCATCTCTTCCGTATATCCGTGACCGAACGGAAGCGAGCTCGAGTTCAAAAACTCCTGCATGAACCCGATCCGGGTCCCGTTCTCCGCGATCGCGTGACGGTTTGCATCCGCAACCACCTTTGGCGCAGACGCAAATTCTGAAGCCTTGCCAATACCTATAATGGCGCCGTTTTGGTCCGACCCGTTAAAGACACCCATATAATAGCCGGTAAGCGAAGGATCTCCGGTCACCGTTACGTCGAGCCGCATATTTGCGACCGTATCGCCGCGATACATCCTGCTGATGTTTTCATCCACCGCGAACACGCCCGTAAAGAACTGATCGTGATTGCCGATCGTCTGATACCAGGGCATATCCAGACCTTCTGCCGTAAACGTCTTCTGATAATCGAGATTCTCCTTCCCTGCATTTCCTCCCGATGTCGGATCGATCGTTTTTCCGTCAAGAACATCAATGAACCAGCGCAGTTCATTGTACTGATTATTGTTTGCCGCATCGCCGAGGGACAGGACAAGATCCAGCTTATTCTCTTTATTTATGGTGTTGATCGTGTGTACTGCCGCATTCAGCACCTGGGTCGAGTACATCGAGACCGGTGAGTA
The DNA here is from genome assembly GCF_012062385.1 of Methanocorpusculum sp. GPch4. Taxonomy (NCBI): domain Archaea; kingdom Methanobacteriati; phylum Methanobacteriota; class Methanomicrobia; order Methanomicrobiales; family Methanocorpusculaceae; genus Methanocorpusculum; species Methanocorpusculum sp. GPch4. The sequence goes on from NZ_SIJA01000029.1 coordinate 78,393, forward strand.
TGCCGAAGGGAAGGGGCTGAGATAGCCCAGAGCGATCACCTGGACCGGTGACTCCTCATCCGTGATGTGGATATCCGAGATCGCTGCAAACGAAAGAAGTTGTGTTCCCTCACCCGACGGAGTCGCTCCGCCTGCGATATCATCTCTTACGGAGACCGGCACGCCCGCACCGTCTGCCCACTGACCAAACCCGTTGTAATGGTAGATGCTGAGATTTTCCGGCGTGATGGTCAGGTTCTCTCCCGGACTGACCGGGACCACGGTGCGTTCGGTTGTGTTGAATGATCCTGTCGGACTCACACAGCCGCTGGAAAATACCAGCAGCACAGCGAATAGTACGATTAGTACTGCCAAAATGCGTGACATATATCCTGTTTATAGGTATCTGAAGGATAAAAAAGAACCAGATAAAAAAAATTAAAATGTGGAATCCAGTCTTCTGCCGATGTGGGGCACGAAGTCCTTCTTTCTGGACACGACGCCCGGAAGATGCATGGGTTTTCTCTCCCAGTGCATCGCAAGCATCGTCGCGTCGTCCGCTGCCGCAAACAGATCCGATCCCATCTCCGAGACACTCGTATATAATGCAAGATAAATGTCCGGGGCATGCGGCTCGCGGAGCTTTGCCTCCAGTGCCGCAAAGATCGCCTCCTCATTGGTCTTCGCATAAGCATACGACGGGACAAGGACCTGACAGATGATCACCCGTTTGCCCGAGAGATTATACTCCTTTGTGTCCCGCTCGAGAAGCTCGTCCTGCGAGACCCCGGAAAGGGACATCCCTTCCGCGATCAGTTCGTTTGCGTAGGCGATCGGATCGACGCCGGCGATCTCCGAAAGGAACAGGACGGCGTCCTCGTCCTGTTTTGTCGTCGTCGACATCTTCAGACCGAGCGTGTCGGAAAGGATCCCTGAGAGGAGGATCCCTGCCACCTCCTTTTTGGGTTTGATCCCCGCTTCCATGAACCGTCTCGTAACGATCGTCGAGGTCGAACCGACCGGTTCCATATCGAAACGGATCGGGCGAAGGGTCGCCATCGCTCCAAGCCTGTGGTGATCGATGATCTCGATGATGTCTGCGGTTTCGATCCCCTCGACCGCCTGACTGTACTCGTTGTGATCGACGAGGATCACCGACTTCGCCACATCCTCCATCAGCGAGTTCCGGGAGATCGTGCCGAGCAGTTTTCCGTTCTCGTCCACGACACAGGCCGTCCGGTACTTCGAGTTCGAGACGATCTGTTTGACATACTCCATCGTATCGGCGATCCGGACGGTCGGAACGTCCTTCGTCATGATCGTCTCGGCGGGCAGTGTCAAGTGGATCATCTTCGCGACCCCGAACGCGTCGACCTCGGTCGAGATGACCGTCACGCCCTTCTCCGAGGCTGACGCGAGCAGCCGCTGGCCGACCGGGGCGGAATCCGCAATGATCAGTGCCGCGATCCCGGCGGAGACCAAAGCGAGCTGGGTCGGTTCGTCGTCTCCTACGATCGCGATATCCTTTTTCGTGATGCGGGAGAGGATCACATGCAGGGCATCGATCGAGATATACACGGCTCCTTCAAGCACAGTATGATTTTTGACCCGCACTGTCCCATGCAGGATCCGTGCGAGCGTATCGACGCTCACCGGCGAGACGGCGAGGGTCTCCATTTTGGTATTGGATACATATGCCCGCGCAAGACCGTGTTCACTCACGAGCCCGATCAGGTTCCCGTTTGGATCCGTGATCGGGAGATTCCGCAGATCCTTCGTATCCATCAGTTCGATGACATCGATCGTCGGCGTTTCGGCATATGCGCTTTCCGGGTGAGTAAAAGGAATGTCGGCAACAGACGGTTCAACGCTCAGGACAAGGGCAGGCCCTTCGACATCGAACTTGGCGAGAGCGTACTTCGACTCGGCGTTCAGGTCTCCGCAGCGTGCAGCGATATAGGTGTCCTTCCCGTCTCTGTTCAGAAATGCGGCATACCCGATAGCACTGCATATACTGTCTGTATCCGGATGACGATGACCCAGGACATATATTGACTTCAACTCAGACTCTCCTGACGATACATATGCGTATAGTTTGGCGGTGTATTAGATAGACTTTTTTCCGTCGGGATTTTTCTCGTCACGCAAATTATTAAGACGCTTCACCCCTTATCTAATTGGCATTATGCACAAGGAAGAACTACTTGAGCTTCACCAGATATTTTTTGACATAAAGGTCTACTATGAGTCATTGAATCCCGATCTGAAGTTTCCTCAATACAATGCCCTGAAAATCACTCCGGATATGGTCAATCGGAGTAAACTCGAGCACAAATATGCAATATTTATTCTCGGTTCTGAGATCGCCTCCGCTATGAAGGAGATCGAGACGATCTCTTCACGCGGGATCCCGACCCGGATGAAAGAGCTTGCCGACCGCACGCTCAAAGAGATGGAAGCCGAAAAGGAACAGTAAAATAAGGCGGGGATCTCTATGATCCGCCTTCGATTTTTCTATTTTAGCTCTTGGTGAACTCGATCCCGATCACCGAGCAGGTTTTTTTGCCGCTACTGAGTGTAAGGGTATTTTTCTGGGAAAATCCGGATGCGGCGATCGGAAAGTCCATTCTGTAGGTATGGTCATCGATCGGTGTCCAGGTGAAATCCGAGGACTGGGTGAATCCCATGGTCGCGGCCGTCAATCTGCCGGTGCCGCCTGTGTTGAAGATCAGGGTATATTTTTCCTCATACCCGTTGGGGTTTGTTGTTCTTCCGACCCAGGTGCCGACGAGAGGGTCGCTTTGGCTCACCGTCGGTCCAAGTCCCGGTTCGTATTCGATCTCGGGATCACTGACCGTCATATAGGATAGGCAGCCTGCAGAGCAGATCCCTCCCGTCAGTACGGCAAGCACAAGCAGGAATAGAATTACGGTGTGTTTCTCCATGAGGAAGAATCGGCCGCAGAGATAATAATAGCTCCTTTCTATTTTCTCCCTTCTTTATCCTGACGGATCAGATAATCGGCAAGAAGTTTGGGGATGGGGGCAGTCATACAGTGCCAGTTCGGGGTGCCGTTTACTTCAAGGACGGTGTATCCTCCGTCTTCAAGCGGGAGAAGGTCAACGCCGCAGTAGTCGATGCCGACTGCGCGTGCGGCTCCTTCTGCGGCGTCAGCCATTTCTGTGGGGATCTCAACGGCCTGTCCGCACCCTCCCTGATGGATGTTGTGGGTAAGATGTGCGGACTCACGTTTGATTGCTCCTACGGCAGTGTTGTCTATGACGAAGATGCGGTAGTCACGATCATTTTTCACGTATTCCTGAACATAGTAAGGCGGTTCTTCTTTGATCTCGTCTACGGAGGTGAACAGATAGATCCCGTTTCCGTCATAGCCGTAGACCGGTTTGTAGACCGCTTTTCCGCCGTGTGCGTCGAGAAATTTTTGGACCTTTTCTTTGCTGTTGGTAAAACAGGTTGCCGGACTGGGAGCTCCTGATCTGATTATTTTTGCGGTCGTCGTAACTTTGCTTGCGCAGATCGCGATGGCTTCCGGGGAGTTGATGACATGGTTTTCCAGTTCAAGGGCTTTGAGGAGTTCAAACTGGACACCGTCCTGTTTGATACCGCAGGCCCAGATGGTCTCTCCGGAGACGGGGAGATCGAACGGATCGACGGAGGCAAGGTCGAGGTTGATAAACGGAACTCCCCGTCGTCTGAGTTCGGCCTGGACCATGCCGGTGGAGTTGTCAGTTGGTGTATCGGTCGGTTTGGGGATGATATGAATCATTATTCTGTGTTTGCTTTGGCGATGTAATAAGTCTGCCGTGATCGTCCCGGATCGGCGTCTCCGCACCCCGGATCAAAACACGATCCGGAAAATATCTGCACAAAAAAAAGAAAAAAGTCAGTATCTTCTTGCGATGAAGAAGTCCGCCATCTCCATGATCAGCGTCTTTGCTTCCGAGTCCGGAAGAACAGACAGGCCTGCTTTGGAGTCATTGATGAGTTTTTCCGCCATCCCCCGGGCTTTGTCCAGAACACCGGACGTCTCGAGAAGATTGATCGCGTCCGCGATCTCCTCTTTCGAAAGGTCAGGCTTGTGGTAAGCGGAGAGATCGATCCCCCCGTCGCGGGCAAGGATTGCGAGCACGCTCTGCTTGTTTTCCCGGAGATCAGAGGCCTGATCTTTCCCGGAAACCTCGGACGGTGCGAGAAGGTCGATGATATCATCCTGGATCTGGAAGGCAATGCCCGTGTTCAGACCGAGAGTATACAGAGCAGAGATCTGCTTGACATCTCCGCCGGCAAGGGCGGCCCCGATCCCGGCTGCCGCCGCATAGAGGACGCCGGTCTTTTTCCGGACCATCGAAAGATACTCTTCCAGGGTCACATCCGACCGTGTTTCGAAGGAGACATCCTCCTGCTGACCTTCGCAGAGCTCATGGCAGGAGTGGGCAAGCATCTGGACGGCGATCACTTTGGACTCGGACGTGGCGTTTTTCACGCGGCAGAGGTATTCGAATGCGTTCGCATACAACACATCGCCCGCAAGGATCGCGGTGGCTTCGTTCCAGACAACATGGACAGTCGGCCTTCCGCGGCGCAGTGAATCCCCGTCCATGATATCGTCATGGACGAGAGTAAAAGTATGCGTCCATTCCAGAGCAAGGGCTGCCTGAAAAATATCCTCCGACGCGCCGCTCCGAATCGACTCTGCCGAAAGCAGCACAAGAGCCGGGCGAAGACGTTTTCCTCCGCTCACAAGGAGATGGGACGCTGCTTTCTGCAGAGTCGAGTCAACCGCTTTACTATACTCGTCCGCCTCCATATCGACTTTGGCGGCAACAGTTTTCAGATATTCATCAAGTTTCATTGGATCATCTCATTTGGGAAGGACCAGACGGTCACCATTCTGCATAATATGGATCTCTTTGTTCAGTGCATAGCCGAACTCGGAACCAAGCGTCACATGGCCGGCTTTCATTGAGAACGGACCGTGGGACGGGATGATGTGTTCGGGGTTCAGCATCGCGAGAAGATCGTAATGCTCCTGATAGTAGGCGTGACCCGTTACATGGAGTCCGTCAAAGATCCGGGCGCCCTGCCGGATCAAAAGGCGGTCGACCTCGGCACGCTGGGCATAGTTCGTAGGTGTCGGGATGATGTTTGCCGAGAACAGGATCTTGTCGCCCTTCTCGATCTTAAGAGGAGTCTCGTTTAATGCGATCCTCGAAAGCATGGATCCGGGTTCACCCTGGTGACCGGTCGCGACGAGAAGGAACTTGTCCTTGCCTTCTTTGAGAACACGGCGGAGCATGCGGTCCGTCGTCTTTCTGTTTCCGTAGATGCTTGTCCCCTGCGGGAAAGCTACCTGCTTTAAAACCTCGGCAGTGGTATTGTACCTCTCCATACTGCGTCCGAGAAGGACCGGGATACGGTCGATCTCACGGGCGCACTCGGTTATGGTCTTGATCCTCGCGATCTGCGAAGCGAAGGTCGAGACGATGACGGCGTTTTTGTCGTCCTCACACCGCATGATCGCGTCACGGACCCGAAGACGGGCAACCTGTTCGCTTGGGGAGTAGCCGCGGTCATCAAGGTTTAAGGATTCAACGATCAGAACCTTCACGCCCTGCTTGCCGATCTCACGCATGCGGGCGAGGTCGGGAGCTTCACCGATGACCGGCGTCATATCAAACTTGAAATCGTTTGCATACACGACGCAGCCGACCGGGGTATGGAGAACAGCCATCACCGAATCGATGATACTGTGTTGAACACGGATGAACTCTAAGGTCAGACTCTGGGAGATGGTATATTTTCCCCCGGCTTTGAGAGCAAAGGTCTTGTTCATCACCGAGAACTTGCGTTCGCCTTCGATCTGCTGTTTGATCAGCTCGTTCGTGTACGGGGTCGAGATGATCGGGCAGTTGTATCGGTGAGCGAGTTTCTGGATCGCACCGATGTGGTCCAGGTGACCATGTGTACACACGATCGCTTTTACGGTCCCTTCGACCGAGTTCATCACGGTGTCATCGGGAATTGCCCCCATCTGGATAAGATCCAGAGAGTGCATATTCTCCATATCCACGTTGTTGCTGCCCGTGATCGGGTCCAGATATAATCCAATGTCAAAAATGACGATCTCTTTGCCGACGCGGACCGCGGTCATGTTTCTTCCGACCTCGTTGTATCCGCCTACGGCTATTACTTCTATGTCTACCATATTTGTGTTTCCTGATTTTTTTATGTCCGAATCATCTGCCTGATGTCCCCTAAGAGGTAATACCTTGCCTTGGAAAGGGAAGGAATATCTTTTGCCCCGCAGAGGAACATCGAAGCCCTGAGTTCCGTGTGAATTGTGTCTATTGCAGATCCAAGGGATTCCTCGCCGGAAAGTGCCGGGCTAAGAAGAGATAATGCCATCCCTCCAAGCGTTGCACCGAGCACGATCCCTTTTGCAATATCAAGACCGGTCTTCAACCCGCCGGTAGCAATGACCGGTCCTTTACTCACCTTCGCTACCTCAAAAACACTGACCGCGGTAGGTATCCCCCATGATATGAGAGAATTCCCTAACCCGGCCAGGGCCTTATCACCGGCAGCATCCCGTTTCTGTGCACGGGCACCCTCGATCTTCGCCCACGACGTACCGCCGTATCCGCCGGTGTCTACAGCTGAAACACCGGCATCGAAAAGCCGGGCGGCAACTTCTGACGAAATACCGCATCCGGTCTCTTTTACGATTATAGGAACATTTGATTCTTTACAGGCCTGTTCGATTGCGCGAAGGCATCCTGCCGCATTGTGGTCGCCTTCCGGCTGGATGGCTTCCTGCAGGAAGTTTAAGTGAATACAGAGTGCATCGGCGTCGATCATCTCGACCGCGGCATCGACCCATTCCATCCCGTGGCTGACCAGCTGGACTGCGCCGATGTTCCCGCAGAGGAATGCATGGGGAGCAGCGTCTCTCACGATGCTGAAACTGTCAGCAAGATCAGGATCTTCGAGAGCCGCACGCTGGGAACCGACACCCATTCCAAGACCGTATTTTTCCGCAGCAGACCCTAAGACACGGTTCACTTCTTTCGTGTCCGGGTGACCGCCGGTCATCGCAGAAATGAAGAGGGGCGAGGAGAGTTTTCTTCCAAGGAAGTCGACGGAGAGGTCGATCGTATCGAGGTCGCATTCGGGTAATGCATTGTGTACAAGAATGACGTCTTCAAATCCAGCACTACCTGCAGTAACGTCTGTTTCACTGCAGAGACGCAGATGATCCAGTTTTCTTGATGATGTACGTTTGTCTGTGGTCATTTTCTTACCAGTGTCCCGCCGTAATTTTTTCCCAAGAGGAAATCCGCCACACGGTTCGCGGCGAAAATGTGCGAGTCGATCCCTTCATCGGCGAGAAGGAGAAGTTCATCGATCTTTCCACGCATGCCGCCGGTTATGTCGGTGCTCGAAGAGCCGCCGAGATCGATCTCACCGACGTTTTTCCGGTTGATCTCCTGGATGACTTCGCCGTTTGCAAGAACGCCGCCCACATCGGTCGCGATCCCAACGCGTTTTGCGCCGAGTTTGACGGCAAGGTAGGGGACGATCTGATCGCCGGAAACGATACAGGCGCCGCGTTTTGTGTCCATGACCACATCTCCGTGCAGGACCGGGATGAGTCCTAGGGAAAGCATCTCTTTGATCTGCGAAACGCCTGCCGAGACAAGGCGGCCGTTCTCCGCAAGGCAGCATCCGAACGGATGAAGCGAGACGGCTTCCATGCCGGCTTCACGAAGCGAGGCAACGACCGAGCGGTTGAGCCGGGACACTGCCGTGTGCGTTACAAAAATACCTGCGGCGTTTTCTTTCGTGACCCCGCCCGGGATATCATAGGCTTTTGCCTCGGGATGCCCGCAGGAACCTGCCCCGTGCACGATGATGAGGGGGAATTTTCCGGCAAACGGCGCGATCTGCTCGGCAAGGAGTTTGATCTTTGCCGAATCGACGACCCCGTCTTCGGATTTTTTCGTAACGATGCTTCCGCCGAGTTTGATAATGACTGGTTCATTCATCTTTTTCTCTCCGTGCTCCTTCCGTATCGATGGTCGTGGTTATCGGGCGGGCATCGCAGTCTTCGATCGCCCCGGCGACCCGGTTGCGGGAACCCTTTGAGCATAACGCCCAGATACATCCTCCGCCGCCGGCGCCTGACAGTTTTGCTCCGTATGCGCCGGCATTCCGGGCCGCGAGAACAAGCTGGGACAAGACCGGATGACCAACGCCGAGAGCATCGAGAAGAGCATGGTTCCGGTTCATCAGAACGCCCAGATCTTTGGGATTTTCAAGATTGTGCATGGCGTCCATGGTCACGCCGCCGATCGCATCCATGATGCCGTTTGCAACAACCGGCGACGTCCGTTTGAGTTCAGCAACTTTTTCCACCATCTCCGCGGTGTTGTGGGAGATAAGAGAGTTTCCGATCACGATCGAGAGGTTCTGCGGAGGAAGAAGGCGGCGTTTTTCACTGCCGCGGATGAAGACCAGACCCCCGAATGTCGAAACATACGTGTCGGTCGGGCTTGCCCGCCCGCCCTGGGTGACTTTTTCCACCTCATAGGCCAGATCGCCGACTTCTTCACGGGTGTAGCCGAGCTCGAACTCATCGTTGATCGCAAAAAGCGTTGCCACCGTAACGGCCGCCGAAGAGCCGAGACCGGACGCACTCGGCAGCTGGGATCTGACATACACGCTGCCTTTGACATCCGTGATCCGGAAACATTCCGAGATGTAGGGGGAGTTTGGTTTCTGATAATATCTTGAATGCCGGACGGTGACCTGAACGCGGGGTTTTATCGCCATCGCGATGGCAGGTTTTCCATAGACGACAGCGTGTTCTCCAAAGAGAATGACTTTGCCCGGAGCGCTCCATGTTGCCATGTCAGACCACTTCCATCGCCGCATATCCTACGACTTCGGTTTGATCGCCGGTGACATCGCCTGATGTCTGATATACAAGAACACGGGCTTCTTTTGCACCGAACGCGGCGCATATCTCTGCCATGGCGGCAATACAGCCGTATCCGCACATGGAGGGGCGGATCCTAACCAGGGCATCATAGAAAGCGTTGACGTCAAGATTCCGCACAGCCGCAAGGACCGTCAGATCATTCTGCTCAGCAATTTTTGCCGGAACATAATGCGAACCGTCGCCTGACGCGATGATGACCGGGCGTGTTCCAGTTTCCTTCGCAACGGTGATTACCGCCCGGGCGACCCGTTCTGCTCCGCGTGGAGACTGATCGCCCATGAGGATCGGGACGATTTTTGCGTTCGGGAACCGATACCGGATGAAAGGCATCTGAACTTCGAGAGAGTTTTCCTTTACCGAGACCAGATCATTATCCACCGGTATTGATCCGCTCAGGGCTTCGATGAAGGCAAGATCCGGGAGGACATTTCCAATCGGTGTCTCCCAGATCATATCCGAAGTGGAGGTTTCCACTCCCGCGTGACTTGGACCGATCAGAACAAAGGTCCCGGCAAATGCCGGAGGTATCTTTGCATATCCGCATGCTGCCGTAGTGCCGGAGTATACATAACCTGCATGCGGAACGAGGATCCCGTATGGATTCGAAACAGACGTCACCGTAGATGCAAAAAAAGCGGAGATTTGCTCATCCAGCTCATCGCCGTTTTTTGGATAAAATATACCCGAGAGTGTTGAGAGCCGCACAGACTTTTCCGTAGCCTTAGGCTCTGCCGGTATTTTTGATATCATTGTTATATAATGGGAAGATTTCCAGATTCCCCATCTAACCGTTTTTGTCCGCCAAACCTGTGAAGCGTGGGGCGGGTGTATGTAAGGTATATTATTATTGGTAGGGAAAGGCTTTAATTGTTGGGGTGGAGAGCAAACGAGCGGAGCAAAAAAGGGAAAAATACCAGACCTGCAGGATGTTAGAGAGCAGAAGCGGAAGATCAGCAAATAAAAAAAGGTGAGGGGATGCCCCGGCGAAAACGGATCACTCGCCGCTGCATCCGGTTCCTGATCCGTCGCCTTTTCCGCAGCAGCCGAACTCATTCTGGACATCCTTGCCAAGCAATCCGACCGCGTCAGCTCTGCATCTCTGACAGTGACGCATCTGGCGGACATACGGAGCGCAAAGCTCGTGCATCCGCGCCTTGTCTGCATTGGTCGGCGGAACGACGTCCTTGAATTTGTACTGAGGGATCAGCGGGATGATATTGAAGTTGAACACGCCCATTGCTCCGACTTTTTTTGCGATCTCAGGGATATGCCCGTCGTTTACGCCGGGAATGTACACGGTATTGATCTTCACGAGCATCTTGCGTTTTACCGCCTCTTCGATACCTTTGAGCTGCTGCTTCAGTAAAATTTCGGCAGCTTCACGGCCGTGATACTTTTTCCCGCCATACTCGACGAATGAGTAAATTTTCTCGCCGATCGCGGCATCGATCGCGTTCAGCGTGACCGTGATATTTCTGACCCCGTACTTTTCGAGGATATCGATCTTTTCCGGAAGAAGCAGACCGTTTGTGCTGATGCACAAAATCACGTCAGGATACTTTTCGTGGACGAGACGGAGCGTCTCAAACGTCTCCTCGTTTGCAAGCGGATCCCCGGGTCCTGCGATACCGACGACTTTGATGTGCTTCATCCGTGAAACGACTTCATCGATCCGCTCCAGAGCATCACCGGGGAGAAGGATCTCGCTTGTCACCCCGGGCCTGGACTCATTGACACAGTCATAATCCCTTACACAGTAATTACACTGGATATTGCATTTCGGCGCAACGGCCACATGGCATCTGCCAAATGTATGTCGTGCCTCCGGACTGTAACATGGGTGCTCATTGATTCTCCGGAGTGTCTCCGGGTCATACGGCAAATTCTGTGCATCACGCAGATCTTTGTCAGTTTCACGGGTTTCCATAGTAATTCTATTGTGTCTCGTCCTATAAAGTCCAAACGTTTCTGGCACTGACGCTCCACGAATATTCTTTATATCCATGGGACGAAAATAGTGGTATCAAAGTATCAGGAGGATTGGATGGTGGATATTGGCGGTCTTTTTGGCAAAAATGATAAACAGAATCCCTGGATAGCACGCGGAGAACAGGCATATGACAAAGGGCAGTATGAGGATGCGGCCCAGCATTTTACAAAAGCCCTGGAACTTGAGCCGGCTTCGGCAAAACTCTGGACACGCCTTGCCGCAAGCCAGCGGTTCTGCCAGAAATGCGATGCGGCTTCCCGGTCATATGCCAAAGCTGTCGAACTGAATCCGGATGACGGTCAGGCCTGGAAATCACTTGCCCTACTCCTCGGAGATGCAGGAAAATACGAAGAAGCGCTCTCTGCTCTCGGTCATGTCGTTTTGCCCGACAGCGAAGTATATCTCAAGGAGAGAAAATACGAGTGGCTCCGTCAAAGCGGCAGATACCGGGATGCCGCAGCGGTATGCTCGCAGCTCATCGCCGTTTTTCCGGGAAATATTCAGTATCGCGCCGGATATGCCGATCTGCTGATGAGAAGCGGGATGTTTGCCGAAGCACGATCCGTGTACGACGATCTCGCCTCCTCGCTTGGGAAAACCGAGATGTTCTCCAATGCCGCATTCTGCTGCGAGATGACGGGTGATGTCGAAGGTGCGCTGAAACGGTATGCCAATCTTGCAGAAAATGATACGGTCGGCTGGTACCGCAGAGCACGACTCGAAGAGAGTCTTGGAAACTTTAAGAACGCTTCCGCCGCATACGGGATGATCCAGCATTATACGACCGGAGATGATGTGACCATCACGGTTCGCCGGGCATTGTCCTTTTACTGGGATGGAAACGGAAAAGAAGCCGCGATCCAGCTTGAAAAGGTCCTGGCAAAAGGCTATGCGAACGCTGAACTCTGGCATCTGCTTGGGACCATCTCGTTTTTGAACGGAGAGTTCCGACGTGCCGTTGAAGCGTTCGTCGAATACATCCACCTGAATCAGACGAATAACGCGGTCTGGTATATGAAAGGCTGCGCCGAGTACCTCTCCGGAAAATACAAAGAAGCACTCGAGAGTTTCGGGAAGATGGGTAAACTCGGCTCCGCCGGCCCCTCGCCTGCGAAAATGAAATGGTTCGAGGACAGCGAACTTGATCTGTTCGACAGCGGCCCATCGCAGAAAGAGCAGATCAAAGTCGAGGTCGGCGTCGTGAACGAAGGGCTTCTTTCTATGCAGGGATACGCCCTTGCGGCGCTTGGCCGATACGGCGAAGCCGATAAAGCCGCCGGCGTTGTGCTGAGTCATGCCCCTGCAAGGCTCGACATGGAACTTCTGCACAGCAGATGCCTTGCGGGACTTGGAAGATATCAGTACGCCGGAGATGCGGCGGCACGCGTTCTTGCAAAATCCCCTGAAAATATCGCCGCTTTAGAGCAGCATGCCGCATCCATGATGCTTGCCGGCAAATACAGGGAAGCTGCCGGATCATGGAAAAAACTCCTCGAGGCATCGCCGGAAAACACGCTTGCCTACATCGGTCTCCTCAAAGCATGCAGCGGGACCGGGAGATACGAAGAGGCACAGGAGATCGCAAAACTTCTGTTAAGTGAAGAGTATCTTCCCCGCGACATCACAGTCACCCTGCTCGCGGGAGAAGCTGCGGCCTCTGCCGGAAATTATGAGGAGGCGGTCATCCATTACCAGAATGCCGCGATCTTATCCCCGAATACGCCGGCAGCATACCTCGGTCTCGGCTCCGCATATGAAATGCTCGGCGAGTATGAAAAAGCCGTGGAAGCATTCAGCTCCGCAGACGAGATCCTGCCGGATCACCCCGGGATCCTGCTCGATCTCGGCAGGGCCCGGGCAGCAGCGGGACAGAGTCAGGCAGCTGCCGAGACCTATATCAGGATCATGACCGACCACCCCGACATCGCCGGAGCGGCATCCCACGTCACAACACTCTGCGCCGATCTCGGTCTAAACGAACAGGCGGCGGATGCGGCGTCCGCTGCATTATCCAAAGGAGAAGGGGGCCTAGGCCTTTTGACCCTCGGCGGAGACCTCTGCAGATCGATCGACCGGCTTGATCAGGCACAGGACTGCTATACTGCAGCCCTCAAAGCAGACCCTGATAACATCCATAATCTTTACTCGATCGGACATGTCCACTTGTTAAAAGGCGAGTTCAAACTCTGTACCGAATATATGGACCGGTGTCTGAGCCTTGCACCCGAGCATTCCCAGGCTTTGTTCGACAAAGGAGCGGCTTACGTAAACCTCGGCAGACTTGAGGATGCGGCAAAAGTCCTGCGGCATCTCACCGAGATCGACGAAACCAACACAAAAGCCCTGCTTCAACTCGCAGAGATCCTTGAACAGCTGCATAACTATGACGAGGTCCTCGAGGTCTATGCAAGATATCTCAATGCAGGCGTTCCCAACGCAGACGTTGTCAGGAAACTTGCCTCGATCTATCTTATGAGAGGAGAGTATGAAGAGGCACTCTCCGGCTATGAGCTTCTGATCGAATCAAACCCAGACGACATTATCACACACCGTCTGAGAGCAGAAGCGTTCAGGTTCCTTGGAAGAGATGAAGAGGCGGCAGAAGCCTGTGCAAAGATGCTGGCTCTTCGCCCAAACGACCAGAATATCAGATCCATGTATGCGGCATCTCTTGCCAACATCGGAAAAACGGAAGAAGCGCTCAAACAGTACGCCGAGCTGACCCTCAAAGACCCGGAAAACACCGCCGCTCTTTTCGGCTATGCCGAGATGCTTTCACGCATGGGAAAATATCCCGAAGCGATCAGATACTTTGACAAACTCATCGGGAAATACCCGAGAAACAGTCTGCTCCATCTCGAAAAAGCCCTTGCCTCGATCAAGATCGGCGAACCAAAAGATATCACGAGCGACATGACGACCGCGGCCCAGACAGATCCAAAAAATCCGTATGTACTTTCCGGTCTTGGATTCATGCAGATGGTCACCGGCCATCCAACCGAGGCTCTCGCTGCATTCGACAAAGCAGAGGCTGCAGGATGTAAAGATCCTGACCTGAACTTCTGCCGCGGGATCATCTATCTTCAGCAGAGCAGATTCGATATGGCGGAAAAAGCAGCGGATCACATCCTGAAAACCGATCAGGATCACCTCCCCGCCATGCATCTGAAAGCACGGTCGCTCGAGTCCGTCGGCAGACTCAAAGAAGCCGTCGGCTACTACGACCGGATCGTCGAGCTTTCGGAGACCCGCGAGGATCCGGAAACATCCGGAGAGGAGTAGATGCAGGTCCAGATCCTCTGCGTAGGAAAGATCAAGGACTCCTATATTTCCGCAGGCATTGCCGAGTTTGAAAAACGTCTGCGCCCGTATGCGAAGATATTCATCACGGAACTTGCCGAGGTGAAGATCCCGGAAAATGCCTCGGCATCGGAAGAGATCCGTGTAAAAGAGAAGGAGGGAGAGCTGATCCTCGCAAATGTGAAAGAGGGATTCGTCACCATAGCTCTTGATCCGTATGGGCTTTCTCTTTCGAGTGAAGCGTTTTCCGGGATTTTTCGCGAGGCGAAATTATCCGGGAAGAATATCTGTTTCATCATCGGCGGACCCCTTGGTTTGTCGCCTGAACTGCTCAAATCGGTCGAAAAAAAGCTTTCCTTATCCCAAATGACCTTTACTCACACCATGAGCAGATTGATTCTCTTTGAACAGATCTATCGCGCGTTTCGTATCCTGAACGGTGAACCCTACCACAAATAACGGTTTACGCCGTGTTACTTGTTGTCATGTAGCATCAATATTATACGTGGTTAGTTCCAACATATAAGTACCATGAAATTGGTATACACCGGCAAAACAAAAGATGTATTCTCACTTGACGATGGGAACTATCTGCTGAAATTTAAGGATGACTGTACTGGCGCCGATGGCGTATTCGATCCTGGGATGAACACAGTCGGCCTAACTATTGAAGGTGCCGGACGTGCAGGTCTTAGATTGACACAGTATTTTATGGAGATCCTGAACGCAAAAGGAGTCCCCACCCATTTCATCAGTGCAGACATCGAGAATGTAACGATGACCGTAAAACCCGCCAAGACATTCGGCAAGGGTCTGGAAGTCATCTGCAGATTCCGCGCAGTAGGCAGCTTCTACCGCCGCTACGGAGACTATGTGGAAGAGGCAGCTCCTCTGCCGGCATTTGTCGAAACGACGTTCAAAGATGATGCACGCGAAGACCCGCCTGTAACCAAAGATGCGCTGGAGATCCTGGGGATCATGTCCGCACAGGATTATGAGAATCTCAAGATCCTGACTCAGAAGATTGCCACCATCATGAAGGAAGAGCTTGCAACCAAGAACATCGATCTCTATGACATTAAGTTCGAGTTCGGTAAGATCGGTGATCAGGTCGTTTTGATCGATGAGATCTCCGGCGGAAACATGCGTGCTTACAGAAACGGCGAGTACATCTTACCGCTGGATCTGACGAAAATGGTTCTCAACGAGTAACCACCCTCTTTTTTTCTCATAGAACTTACGCGGGGTTGTGATTTCGACCGAGATAAACTGAAGTCATTATGAGATGTACGTCGATTTCGTGTAAGGTATTAGTGCAGACATAAGAGAGAAACCAACCGCGAATCCTCGCGAATCGCATTTTTCTTGCGTTCGGGCGCTCTGCTCCGGCTGATGCGTGCAAGCCAAAGGCTTGCGTGCCGCCTCAAGCGGGCTTTGCCCGCTAGGGCTTATTCGCGGTTAAATATATTCATGCTTCCGCACCAAACCGTACCCTTCCCGAATTGGACCCACACCAACCCCGAATAATCCTCCTATCTTCGATTCTTCTTACACGAACTGCAGTTTTTACATGACGTTCCCCCGCAGCCGCATGCTTCGCCCCGCAGATTCCTCTTCACCGCCCGCAGAAACAGAAAAACGATCCCTGCCGCGATAAAAAGAAAAAGGATCATCCAGAACCCTTCAGGCAAAACCAAGAAGAACACCTCCCTGATAC
Source organism: Methanocorpusculum sp. GPch4 (assembly GCF_012062385.1). Classification (NCBI taxonomy): domain Archaea; kingdom Methanobacteriati; phylum Methanobacteriota; class Methanomicrobia; order Methanomicrobiales; family Methanocorpusculaceae; genus Methanocorpusculum; species Methanocorpusculum sp. GPch4. The sequence goes on from NZ_SIJA01000029.1 coordinate 94,401, forward strand.
ACGACGAAGGACACGACCCAGGCGACCGCACACATCCCAAACGCCGCAAGCCCCGTCATCCCCCACGACCGGGTCTCCTGCCGGATCGTGAACATCGCCGCAAGACAGGGCATGTAGAGCAGAATGAACACCATGAACGAGTAGGCCGAAAGCGGCGTGAACACATTCATCAGCACATCGGCAAGACCTTCCTCTCCTACGCCGTAGAGTGTCCCGAATGCCCCGACAACCACCTCCTTTGCGACAAGACCCATCAGGATCGCGATCGCGGCCTCGGCAAAACCGAAACCGAGCGGTGCAAAGATCGGCGCGATCGTTGACCCGGCAATACCCATCAGCGATTCCGACGAGGCATACTCAACACCGAACGGCAGAGAAGCGAGCAGCCACATCAGCAGAACCGCAGGGAAGATGATCACCCCTGCTTTACGCAGAAACTCCCATGAACGCTCCCCCGCATGGATCAGCACGCCTTTCACCGTCGGGAGACGGTAAGGCGGCATCTCCAGAACGAACGCCGACGACTCCCCCTGAAAGAGCGTCTTCCTCAGCAGGATCCCGCAGATCAGCGCAACCAGGATCCCCAGCAGATACAAAGAAAACATCACCAGTCCCTGAGACCAGCCGGCAAAGAAGATCCCGACAAGCAGCAGGTATACGGGCAGCCTCGCTCCGCACGACATAAACGGCGTGATCAGGATAGTCAGAAACCGTTCGCGTTTCGTCTCCAGCGTCCGGGCCGCCATGATAGCCGGCACACTGCACCCGAATCCGAGGATCATCGGGATAAAGGATTTTCCATGCAGACCGAGTTTATGCATGACACGGTCCATGATCACGGCAACTCTTGCGAGATATCCGGAGTCCTCGAGGATCGCAAGAAGCAGGAACAGCAGGAATATATTCGGCAGGAAGACGACTACCGACCCGACCCCGCCGATGACTCCGTCGCAGATCAGCGAGGCGACCCAGTCGGGAGCGGCGATTCCGGCAAGACCTGCCGAGGCAAAACCCGCAAGCAGTCCGAACCCTTCATCGATCAGATCCATGATTGGAGCGCCGACGGTGAACACGATCTGGAAGATCAGATACATCACGGCCAGAAAGATCGGGAACCCCAACCATCTGCTGGTCACGATCCTGTCGATCCGCTCGGACTGATTTTTGCCGCCAGCTTCCATATGATCTACGGATTCGTGCAGAATGCCGGCGATGAACCCGTATCTCTGATCCGCAAACACCTCTCCCGGCGAAACGCCGTAGATTCCTGCAAGGTGGGTCCTGACCGATTCGATCTCCGGCTCTTCTGATCCGTGGATCAGCGCCTGGATCGCAGACCAGCGTGACCCGGTGATCGCGGTCACTTCACGAATGTGTTCCTCAAGTTCGTGATCATACCTGGTGCCCATCGTGGAGGGGGCAGGCCGTGAAAGGATCGCCTTGATCAGACCGTCCTTTCCGGTCTCGTCGATCGCTTCGATTTGGACGACCGGGACACCGAGCATCTTTGAAAGATGCTTGGTATCGATCACGAGCCCTTCGGCATCGGCATATCTATTCATATTTAATGCAAGGACGAGGGGAACGCCAAGCTCGATCAGCTGAAGGGTGACATACAGATTTCTCTCCAGATGTGCCGCGTCCGCGATGTTGACAACAACGTCCGGTTTTTCGTTCAGAAGATAGTTGACTGCGATCTCTTCTTCGAGAGATCTTCCGCTCAGACTATAGGTTCCCGGCAGATCCACGATCTCGAGTATCGTATCGTCATAGATGATCTTCCCCTCTTTCTTTTCGACCGTGACGGTCTTTCCCGGCCAGTTTCCCACATGGTGACGCATCCCGGTGAGGTTATTGAAAAGCGTCGTCTTCCCGCAGTTCGGGTTGCCGGCCAATGCTACGGTGATCTTTTTCATACGGCGGCCACGCAGATATCTGCGGCATCATCTTTTCGTATGGCAAGCTGACATCCTCTGACCGATATCATCATAGGGTCTCCAAACGGGGCGACGCCGGTTACCCGCACGCAGCAGCCGCGGGTAAGTCCGAGTTCGAGAAGCCTGCTCTGGAAGCCGAGATTTGTTCCATCGATAAATCCAAGGACCGATGCGGATTTTCCTGTCGGAATATCGCATAACCGAACTGATTCATTTTGCATACAAATTATTCTCTTCTTCGGCACGTATATCCGGGAGCCGAAGGAGTTTTGGGCTCATTCTGCAGGCCGGAAAAATTACGGCAAATCAGGCAGAAAACCGAAAATATGCGCGGTATCCATGGCCTTTGGAGGGCTTTATATCTCCACAGATCAACCTAGTACTGCTCTATGACCGCGATCATTCTAGACCCGTTCCGTCAGAAACTGCTCCTCATAGCCGTCGGCATCGCGGTCTTCATGGACGCACTTGACGGTTCGGTCGTCAACATCGCCCTCCCGGTGATCGCCGCGGAGTTCGGGGCCGATACCGGCACGATCTCCTGGGTCAGCGTCGCCTATCTCCTGACGCTCGCCGGTCTCATTCTCATCTTTGGAAAACTTGCGGACCGCGGGTACGTAAAGATCCTCTTCATCGCGGGCTTCATTCTGTTCACGCTTGGCTCAGTCGTTTGCGGGCTGTCCCCCGACCTCACGCTCCTCATCATCTCACGGGTCTTCCAGGGGGTCGGGGCCTCGATGATCGCAGCCTCCACGCCGATGATCTGCGTCAAGTATCTTCCGGCAAAGATGCTCGGGGTCTCGATGGGTGTTCTCACCGCCGCAAGCTCCATCGGGTTTGCGATCGGTCCCGCGATCGGCGGCATCATCACCCATTTCCTCTCCTGGCACTGGATCTTCTTCATCAACATCCCGATAGGGATATTTGCCGTCCTGTTTGCCCTCAAAATAATCCCGCGTGCTACGGTCCCGGATCGTTCCCCCTTCGATTTCACCGGCGCGTTCGCTCTCTTCTGTCTGATGGTCTCAGGCGTGTTTGCGCTGGAGCGTCTGCCGCATCTGGGTCTTTTCGACCCGCTGATCATCGGTGCACTGTGCGTCTCTCTTGTCTCGCTCGTCCTCTTCTGTGCAGCCGAACTGAGGAGCAGTCATCCGATCCTCAACATCCGCGTCTTCAAAAAGCGGCCGCTGACATTCGTGGTGACGGCGTTTCTGATTGCTCAGATCACCAGTGCCGGCTTTTTCTATCTTCTGCCGTTTTATTTATCGGCCGGGATGAACTTCGATCCGGCAGCGAGCGGTCTCCTTCTCTTCATCCCTGCCGCGGTCACTGCTCTCTTAAGTATCCCTCTTGGTCACTGGTCGGATATGACCGGAAGGCGCGGGTTTGTTATCGCCGCGTTCGGCGTGCTGGCCGCAACGAACCTGATCTATGCGTTCATCGTCCCTGAATGGGGTCTGATCCCCTTAGTCGGCAGTCTGGTCCTGATGGGTCTCGTCTGGGGTATCGGCGGGGGGGCGGCCTCCAGCCGGATCGTCGAGCAGATGCCGAAAGGCGAAGAAGGGACCGGTTCCTCACTGATGATCACGACCCTCTACTTCGGCTGTGTGGTCGGGATCGCGCTGTATGCCGCGGTTTTCACCGCTATGACCTCTGCGGCGGGCAGCGTCGTTTCATTTGCCGATCTGGATTACGCGACCTTCATGTACGGATTCCATATCACGAATGCGGTCGGTATCCTGATCGGAGCCGCGGCGCTGATCTTCTCGGCGGTCGTGAAAGATCCGGCACGTGACAAATAGAGAATCCGGGATTTTTCCAGCCGGCAAAACCGCAACTTAATAAAGAGATGACAGCCAATATTAGTGGAGCAAGGGGCCGTAGGGTAGCCTGGAATCCTAGGAGACTGGGGGTCTTCTGACTCGCGTTCAAATCGCGGCGGCCCCATACCTGTTTTGGAGTATTTTTATGAAGTTAGCACCTGAATGCAGGACTTGTCTGCTGACAAAAGTCCGTTCACAATCACAGATAGTAACGAATGACGAGGAGATTTTGGCCAGGGTCATGGCCAGATGCACGGAAGTGTATGACCGGTTTATCGACCATGACACCGGGATAACGATCGCAGCTGGCGAGGTCCACCGGACCTGTTATGCCGCGATCGGTTCAGACGATCCGTATGCTGCTATGAAAAAAGAGGACAACGCCGCCGCGATCCGTGTGGCCTCGGCCGTCCGTCCGAAACTTTCCACCCTGCATGACTACATGACCGCCGCGATCATCGGGAACACCATCGATTACGGTGTGACCGGGCACGAGATCTCGGCAGATCTTGTCGCATTCTTCGAAAAAATGCTTGCAAAGGATCTGGCGCTCGACGACTCGGAGGAGTTTTTCCAGCTGGCTGACCGTGTGGTCTACTTCACCGACAACTGCGGCGAGGTCATCTTCGACAAAATGTTCTGCGAAGAACTGCGAAAGAACGGCTCACACGTGACTATTGTCGTGAAGGATAAACCGATGCTCAACGACGTGACGGTGAAAGAAGCGGCAGATATCCGTCTCGAAGATGCCGCAGACGCCGTATTCCATTCGGGTGGCGGGGCGCAGCTTGGCGCACATCCCCCGCACTTCCCGCCTGAAGTCCGTGACGCGGTCGATCAGGCAACCCTGATCATAGCAAAGGGTCTTGCCAATTACGAGAGTCTGACCGAGTATACCCTCCGACCGCCGGTCGCTTATCTGCTGATGGTAAAATGCGACGCGGTCGGCAGGGACGTCGGCGCAAAAAAAGGCGGGATGATCGCTATTCTCCGGCGTCAGTAGATCTCCTGTACGCGGCCGACCGACCCGTCGGTGAGCCTGACTTTGATCCCGTGAGGATGATTGGGGGAGTTGGTCAGAATATCTGCGACCCGCCCAAACGTCAAAGCCCCCGTTCCCTGATCTTTTTTTAGAATTATCGCCACCGCATCCCCCGGATGAATATTACTGCGCAGATTTCCGTTTTTCATACTTCTGCATACCCGTTGGACGCGGAGCTACAAAGCATCGTATGCTTTTGGATCTGTCACTGCCATACTCCATCCAAACACTATTAATAGAGAAACTCCTAATTGATGTTTATCGGAGGAGTCACAAGTATGGCATCAAACAAAGATAAAGACAAGAAAAAAGCAAGCAGGGAAGCCTCCAGAGAGCTTTCCAAAAAGACGAAATCGGCGAAGAAAGCCTTAAAACAGCTCAAGAAAGAGAAAAAGGCCGCTGAGAGTCTGATCGACTACTGCCGATCCCTGAGCACCTATCTGACCGAACAGGCCGCAATCGAGGTCTCGAACGATGAACTGCTCGCCGAGCTGGCAGAAGAAAAGCTTCTGAAAGACTTTTACTCTTCCTCTGAGTGTGCGGATGCTTTTGCAGCTTACCGCAGCCGGTTTGCCGAGGAACAGACCGCACGGTGCGACGCGGCCGAACAACCCGTTTTGGATCCGGTCGAAGCAGAGTATGAAAAGACAGAACCCGAAAACACGGGTTATTAAACCTCAAAATCCCTTCATCTTTTTTTACCGAATCAGCACTGCAAAATCGTTGAAAAGCCAAACCGCATCATTTGCAACTTTTGATCCGCAGGATATCCCGGTATTTTTCAAAAAGTGTGTCGTCGGAATGTGCGCGCACCTTCGACAAACGTTGAAATACGGCACAGGCGATCACAGAATAATTATCTCAAACCACAGAGTATATATCAAATCTACATGATAAATAATGTATAATTCGGATTCGCGGGAGATGACTCCTGCGAACGAGATACCTACTGGAGTACCGACATGTCAGTCAAAGCTACCAAAATGCTCTCTGAAGCGGATGGATATGACCTTCTGCGTCAGTTTAATGTACCTGCTCCGGCCTTTGAGATCGTCCAGACACAAGACGATGCTGCAAAAGCCGCAACAAAAATCGGTTATCCCGTAGTAATGAAGATCGTCTCCCCCCAGATCATCCACAAAAGCGATGCGGGCGGAGTGATCGTCGGGATCAAGACGGATGCTGAGGCAAAAGAGGCATTCAATAAAATCGTAACTTCGGCAAAAGCCTATGATGCCTCGGCAGAGATCAAAGGAGTCATCGTCGAAGAGATGGCAAAACCCGGTCTCGAGCTGATCATCGGCGGAAAGATCGACCCGGCATTCGGCCGTGTCCTTACCTTCGGTCTTGGCGGCACGTTGGTCGAGTTCTATAAAGATGTCGGGATCCGGCTCTTACCCTGCGACGACGAGGATATCAGGACCCTCATCCACCAGATCAAAGCATATACCCTTATCAGAGGATACCGCGGCCAGGCTCCGCTCGACGAGGAGTTCCTGTTCCAGACGCTGAAGAACGCCTGCGCATTCTTCGAGAAAAACGATAATGTTGTCGAGTTCGATATCAATCCTCTCCGGCTCTACGAAAAGGGCGGCTGCGCAGTCGATGCACGCGTCATCGTTCAGGATGGTCCGGTCGAACTGCCGGCACATTATGATCCAAACAAGATCGTGCCGCTCGACTACTACAAGCCAAGAAGCGTGGCAGTTATCGGAGCATCCGATGATCCGACCAAGATGGGCTATGCAGTATTCCGCAATATCCTTCAGTTCCCCGGCAAAGTCTACCCGGTGAACAACAAACGCGACGAGATCCAGGGTGTCAAATGCTACCCGACCCTCTCAGCTATCCCCGGCCACGTGGATATGGTCGTTATCACCGTTCCCGCTCAGCTGGTTCCGGCGATCATGAGTGAGTGCGGCCAGAAAGGCGTGAAGATGGCGGTCGTTATCACCGCAGGATTCAAGGAGATGGACGAGGACGGACGCGCCCTTGAAAACCGGATGGTCGAGATCGCCAAGAACTACGGTATCAGGATCGTCGGTCCGAACTGTCTTGGTCTGATCCTGCCACCCTACAAACTTGATACGACGTATGTTTCCACCTCGCCCCTGCCGGGCGACATCGCGTTCATCTCCCAGTCGGGAGCTATCGTCAACGCAGTCGTAGGAATCTCCCTGTCGGAAGGCTCCGAGATGGGGTACTCAGAGGTCGTTTCGGTCGGCAATCAGTGTGATCTGGACTTCCTTGACTATATGAGTTATGCTGCCCGCGACCCGCACACCAAATCGATCATCCTCTACGTTGAGGAGATCAAAAACGGCGTGGCATTCATGGAAATGGCAAAGGAGATCACCCAGACAAAGCCGATCGTTGCCATCAAAGCAGGTTCCTCCAAGAGAGGTCAGGCTGCCGCAGCTTCGCATACCGGTTCCCTTTCAGGATCGTTTGAGGTCTACATGGAGGCGTTCAGAAAGTGCGGCGTTGTTCCGGTCAAGACGCTTCCGGGCGCATTCCAGGTCGCCAAGGCCCTTGGAAATCTGAAAAAGCCGCTCACCGGCCGCCGTGCGGTCGTTATCACCAATGCAGGAGGATTTGCCGTTCTCTCCAACGATTACGCTGAGACCTGGGGTATCGAGATCATCGATCTGCCAAAGCACGTGCTCGATGAGCTGAACAGTTTCCTCCCGCCGTTCTGGAACAAGAACAACCCGATCGATCTCTTAGGCGATGCCACGGAGGCACGTTTCAGAGGGGTCTTCGATGTTCTGTGCAAGAACGAGGATCTTTGGGATATGGCGATCCTCGTCAACTTCCCGAACAAAGTCCTGGCCCCAGACCGGGTCGCCCAGATCCTGATCGACAACTCGAAACGCACGGATAATCTCCTTGTCGGAACCTTCGTTGGAGGAGACTGCTTAAAGCCGGGTGTCGATCTTTTGAAGAAGAACAATATCCTGGTCTTCGAGGAGCTGGAGTTCACCTACCGTGCCCTCGGACACCTGAGCTGGACTGCGGATCGCTGATCTGCACGGTCTGGTCTGCCTCTCATTTTTTTCTTTTTTCGTATGCATTTTTTCTGTGGTTTGATAACTTACTCTAGTCAAAGCGAGTGATTTGAAATACAAGATATTTCCACCGCGTCGGGCTCCACGCCGGATCGCAAATCAAAGATTTGCTCAAGGCTCACGTCGCTTTCGCTCCCTTGGCCAGTCCCCTCCCGCACCCCGGGATTAAAAAAGTAACTGGCTCACGATTGTATATTAAAAACACCACGAACTCTAAGCTTGCGAAACGTCTCATGAGGCTTTGGTTCTTAGAACAATGCTATCGGAAAAACTGCTCGCAAATCTGAAATTTACTCTCCGTTTCGCTTCGTTGGCTTTCATGCCGTTTTTTTAAGCAAGTTCTCTTTTTGTGTGATCCAAGAAATATACTTTTCAAAATAGATCTCGCATTTCCCAATTTTTTTCTGATCTCGGGGTGCGGGGCCGCGACTTCGGCGCGGAGCGGCCCGCGGTGAGATATCTTATTTTCGAGGGCCACACACGTTTTCAGCCACCCCATCTCAGTGAAATTGTCAACGAAGTCGTTGGCAGCATAGAAAATATTTCAGCAAAGGCAAAAGTCCGCAATCGGCGAATCGTTCGCGTAAAAAAAAGAAGTTACTCTTTTGACTCTTCGGTCAATGAGTTTGGCTTATCCTTCGGGTGAAGGTACATGCCTGTGTAGGTCAGATCAAGCGCCTTCTCGGAGTTCTTCTTCGTAATCAGACTGAAGATGACCATCGCGGCGATCGAACAGGCCAGCGAATAGATCGAGAAGTGCATCGGCAGTTTCTCCACGAAGTTGTAGTAAGCGCCGAACGCGAGACAGGTGATCAGACCGATCAGCATACTGGAAATAGCGCCCGCTGCGGTCGCCCGTCTCCAGTAAAGACCGGCGATCATCGGGACGGCAAATGCAGAAAGCATCAGACCGATACCGAGCCAGATCAGGAAGGCGAGCATCTCCGGCGGGTTGATCGCAAGGATCAGCGAGATGACTGCGGCAAGAAGAACGCAGATCTGACTCACAAGAACGACCTGACGTTCGCTTGCTTTCGGCCGAAGCATGGTCTTGAAGATATCCCAGGAGAAGGTCGTTCCGACCGTCAGCATAAGGCGGTCAGTCGTCGACATGACTGCCGAGAGTACAATCACGGCAAAAAGCCCGGTGATCAGGATACTCGGGCTTGCCGCCTGGATACCGTACATGAGCGCAAAGTCCGCGACCTTGCCCCCTTCCGGCACAACACCCGCGAGGAGTCCGTCTACCTGCATCGACCTGACCGCCATGCCGCAGAGCTTCACGAGCAGCATGATCACGAGATAGATCAGGAATGCTACGATCGGCGCCCACTTGAAGTAGGACGTTTTTCGTGCGGCAAACACATTCGAAAGAACATGCGGGGCGCAGGCGAGACCTACTATCAGCAGCACGCCAAACGAGAACAGATATTCAGGCGTGCAGTATGCATACGCCGCAGTACTTCCCGACGGGAACCACGGCATGACCAGGTTCGGGTCGATCGTTGCGAGAACCGTGTTAATATGCTCGAGACCGCCCGCGTAGGTGAGGATAAAGGGGGCAACCAGGATGACACCGAAGATAAGGATCAGACCCTGGACAAGTCCGGTCCATGAAACGGCGTAAAGACCTCCGATGACCGTGTATGCGGTGATGATGACTCCGGCTATCAGGAGAGCCTGCCAGTGTTCCAGACCGAACACCCAGATCAAAACGATACTGATGGCGGTGTACTGCCCGACGAGATAAACCAGAGAAACGGCGATGCTGGCAAGAGCCGAAAGAGCGCGCAGTTCCCGGGTGTTTTCATATCTGAGTGAAAAATAATCCACAACGGTCATACACCCGTTTTTTCTTCCGATCTTATTGAGTTTGGACCCAAAGAAGATGATACAGAATGCTGCTGACAGGGGGACGAATATCTGCTCCCAGATGCCCGGCCAGCCTGACGCAAAACCGAACCCGCTGGTTCCGACAAGCGTCATGCCGCTGCAGATCGAACAGACGATCAGCAGGGTAAACAGCCAGAACCCGAGACTTCTGCCCGCAAGCATATAATCTTCAGAGCTTTTGATCTTCTTCGAGGCCCACACGCCGATACCAAGTAAAACTACAAAGTACACAGCGATGAGTACAAGCGTGATAAGTGTGCTTTCTCCGGCAAGTGCCATATCACTCCTCCTTCTCCTCAGGGAACGTGAATCCCCAGATCAGTAGGAGGATTATGCACAATAAAATGGCTCCGCCAACAGCGAAAACCGTAATATCGGGTAATCCTAATATCATATCATTAGTATGACACGTGTTGACATATAACACGTTCGGTTCAGGTCAGCAGGTCACTGAGTGAAAACAGGGAAAATGCGAAAAAACAGGGAGATCGGCACCCCGCCGGGGTCAGTGCCGGAAAACCGCGCAGATCAGAACAGGTCCCGGTCTGCCGGGATCTCATACTGCTGAAGAACACTTTTTTTCAGATCGGTCACGGCCTTTTCCAAAGGAAGGACGAAGAGAAACTTTGGGACATCGGCAAATCCGTGGAGACCGAAGACAACGTAGAAGGGATTTCCCTCGGCTTTTGCATAGGCAAGATATTTGTCGAAGATCTCCTGCGTCGTCCACGGCAGATAGGCTTCGCCGTCCTCACCGACAAACATCCTGCTCCGGTAACAGGTGACCAGATCAAAACGGACCTCGTCCGCATCTCTCAGAGCAAGAAGATCCGGCTCCCCTGATTGCCGTTCTTCGCGGCCGGTCGCCGTCCAGCCGCTGCCAAGCCGTTTGATCACATACTCGCGAAACGCCAGAGCTACCAAGGGGTTGCCGTCGTCTGGTTCCGTGTCCTTATCCGGATACCAGACGCCCAGAGCACGTTCGATGTTGCCTAATAATCCCATATGATATTATTGTTCAGGCGACGTGGATGAACTTTTCCACAAGTTCCGAGAAGGCTTTTGCGTCGCCGAGGATCCGGTCGGAGAGACCCTGATCATTGAATGCCTTCAGCTTTGCAGCCTGCGCTTCGAGAACGCCTGCCGGGAAGATCTCATCGCGTTCAAATATCTTGCGTTTGGCGATAAGGATGTCGGCAGACTCGGAACAGCAGGTCGGCAGCTGACGCAGGGTCTTGAGGAACGATTTGTACTCCTCGTTGAAGATGTTGCCAGAAGCGTAGAGTTCATCTGCTTTGGTAAGAGCGCCGTTCATGCCGAGTCCGTGGATAGCGCCGCAGATGAGGCAGGCGACGGTTTCGTAGATATCGGCCGAACCGTCGGCTACACGGTATTCGAAGGTCTGTTTGGAGAGTTTGTCGGCTTTGCGTTTGAGACCGAAGTTTGCTTCGGCCGCCATGTCGGTGGAACCTGTCCAGCCGAGAGGGACGCGAACGACGACGGAACGGTTCCGGTCACCCCAGCAGATGTAGGTCGGCGCTTCCTGGTGCGGAACAAGTCTGAGGTAGGAGGTGGGGATGGTGTTTCCAAACGCGGTGACCGCATCGCCAACGTCAAGGATACCGACGATCATGCGTTTGGCGGTGTCGGAAAGCACGCCGTCTTTGATCATGACGTTTTTGCCGTTCTTTTCGGCAAGCATGTGGAAGTGGAGGCCGGAACCTGCTTTACCGACGGTGATCTTCGGAGCGAAGGAGACTTCTACGCCGTACTGGGCGCCGAGCATGCGGAGGATCCATTTGGCGATGATGATCTGTTCGACGGCAAACACCGGGCTTGTCGGCAGGAACTCGATCTCATGCTGCTCATAATAGTAGCCGTCTTTGGTGAAACTGCCGACTTCGGAGTGTCCGTATTTGATCTGGCCGCCTGCACGGGAAAGCATAAGCATTGCTTCGGTGCGCATTGCTTCGAATTTACAGAAGGGACCTGATTCATGGTAGCCTTTCTGATCGCGTCCCGGATAGAGCGCCTCTTCTTCACAGATGACATAGTATTCGAGTTCTCCAAGACACTTGAACTCCATGCCGGTGTGTTTTTTGAATGCGGTTTCGGCCTGACGAAGGATATACTCCGGGGATGAATTGAGGGGACGCCCGGTGCTGTCATAGTAGGAACAGAGGATGTTTAAGGTCGGGACCTCGGAGAAGGGGTCCATGAACGCGGTGCTGTACCGCGGAACGACATAGAGGTCAGAGCTTGCTGCGTCGATGAAGGAGAAAAGATTGCTTCCGTCGACGCGTTCGCCGTCAGAGAGGATGGTGTCGAGATACTCTTTGGAAGAGATCGCAAAGTTCAGGGTCTTCAGTTTTCCGTCGCAGGCAACGTAACGGAAGTTGACCATTTTGACATCATTTTCTTCACAGAAACGGAGTATATCGTCTTTTGTAAAGTATTCTGGACTTTTTTTCAGATACTGTACTAAGTCGTTGGGGTTCATCAGGACCTCTGCATCGTTCATAGTATTATTATGTTGGTGTTTTTTGTATTAAGTCGAATAGGTTTTTTGCGGCGCCTTCACCGGACACGGGGAGCCTGCGGGACGGATATGGATACGTCATGATAAATATCGCGGCCGCACCGGTCTGACCGCCCTCTCACGGTAAGTGCTCAGATGCGATAGAATTTAAATCACGAACTCTAAACGTATCTACACTATATGGAAGACGAGATAACAACTCCCAATACTGCCCGCACGCGCGAGTCCCCTTTCTCCCCGGATGCCCTTGACTTCGGGGATCTCAATGACCAATACGCCAAGGTACGCGAAGAAGCACACTTCCTGAAAAAAGAGAACGATTCTCTCCATAAAATAATCAAAACAACAAAAACCGAGAACGATTCACTCAGACAGGAAAACAACAAGATCCGGATGGACAATGCCCAGCTGAAAAAGGAGAATGCCCAGCTGAAACGTCTGCCCTTGTTTGTTGCGGTCGTTTTGGAGAAACTCGACGAGAATGAGCTGTATCTTCGTCAGCTCGGCAACAATCAGGAGTATGTGACCCAGGCAAACCCCGTGCTTTATGCCGAAGTCAAGGCAGGGACCAAAGTTGCGGTCAACAACACGCTTTCGGTCGTCAAGATCCTTGGAAACACCATCGACGAGAGGGTCCGCGTGATGGAACTGGAAGAAAAGCCGACGATCACCTTCGCCGACATCGGCGGCCTGAAAAATGAGATCACCGAAGTCCGTGAAGCGGTCGAATATCCTCTGACAAGGCCCGAATCCTTCGAGAAGTTCGGCGTCGTCCCGCCCAAAGGCGTGCTTCTCTACGGGCCGCCGGGAACCGGCAAGACGCTGATCGCCAAAGCGGTGGCAAATAATGCAGGCGTTCCGTTCCTGAGAATGGCCGGGTCCGAACTTGTCCACAAGTACATCGGCGAAGGCGCCCAGCTCGTCCGCGACCTCTTTGAGATGGCACGTGATCTTGCAGAAAAGAACAACGGCGTCGTGGTCTTCATCGACGAGATCGACGCGGTCGGAAGTATGCGGACCAACGACGGAACATCCGGCTCAGCCGAGGTCCAGCGGACCCTCATGCAGCTTCTTGCCGAGATGGACGGGTTCAACAACCGCGGAAACATCCGGATCATGGCGGCCACCAACCGCCCTGATATGCTGGACGCCGCTCTCCTCCGCCCGGGAAGATTCGACCGCCTGATCAAGATCCCCGCGCCCGACAGCGAAGCAAGAATGCAGATCTTCAAGGTCCACATGAAGATGATGGAGGCGGCAGGCTCTGTCTCCTGCGTCGATTACGATGAACTGGTTCGTATGAGCGACGGACTGACCGGAGCCGAGATCGAAGCGATCTGCCGCGAGGCAGGTATGCTTGCCATCAGAAACAATGATGATCTGATCACCAGCACGAACTTTATGCAGGCTATCCGGAAGGTCAAGCATCAGGACAAGGATGATGAGCGCCGGGATATAATGTATATCTGATGCGTCTGGTCTGTATTGGCAAAGCAGGAATCGATCTGTACCGGACCCTCTCGGACTCCGAGACGAGCCGGCACATCCTCCGGTTCTACCATCCAAAAGAGATGCCCTGGGGCGTAACGCTCGAGGTGGCGACCGTGTCGAGCGGTCTGTCCCTCACAAGCGAGCTGCGCTGGTATATCATGCGTTATATGAGGGAGGTGCTCTTTGAAGATACGGAGCATGCCGTCTATCTGACCCGCGATCTGGCACGCGAGGTGTATGAAACCAGATCGGCGGCTTTGATCGACGGCTGGAATATCTCGTTTCGGGTCGTGATTTTGAATGACGGGACCTCAGCGAGGCTGCCCGACGGCGTGCCGGTTCCCGACGGAGTCGTTCAGACATTTCGCGTCTGGGGTCTGGCGCGGGAACATCCATAAGATATAATCCGTCGAAATACTAATGGAGTAGTAACAGTATGGCACTTCATCTTTCTTTTACTCTGGATCCTGAGCTTGCAGAGCGGGTGGATATTTTTGCAAAGAAACAGGAGCTGGAGAGAAACGAGGCCCTGCTCCGTCTGATCGAAGGCGGCCTTGTGCAGGCCGAACAGGCAGGGATCGTCGCGCCGCCGCGGGAGAGGAGCTTTAAAGAGACGGCACGGATGCAGAAGAATATCGATATGCTGGTCCGAAACATCGATGAGCTGAAAAAAGAGGTGCGGGTGATGCATCATCTGCTGAATCTGCAGAAAGATGCGGCGGCGGCCAGACCCGCGCACCGCGGTTTTTTTAAGAAATAAATTTTTTTTATTCGGTGACAACCACCTGATCCTCTACAAGGAACGGACTTTTCCTCAAAGAGAGGGAGAGAAGATAGGGGTAGTTTCTGCTCAGATACTCCATGTGGTCGAGCCATGCGGCAGTGAGCTGGCAGTATACCCGGTTGACGTCGCCTGTGAGGTGGGCCAGATCGGAGGCGGGCACGCAGAGGATATCGGTGCGGCAGGCGAGTTCTTCACCCAGGTGGAAGAGATCCTGCAGGAGTTTGGAGACGCTGTTTTGTTCAAGCAGCACGGGATTTTCGATCAGACGAAGCAGAAAATCATGCTTCTGCATGAACAGATCTCTGATCGCGATAAGGTCTTTATGGGTCGGATGGGTCTGGGTGCAGAAGAGCGACGCATGGCGTTTCGCCAGAGCGTAGTCGGTTTTGCTCCAGGTTTTTGTCACCTGCATGCTTTCGCGCAGTTTTTCCGGAGCTTTGTCCCATTGGACCATCTTTCGCAGGAGGGCGTCACCCATCTCGGAGAAGAAGAGGCCGATCACCATACGGGTCTTTTCCTGCTGTTCACGTTTCGTCCGCATCGTTAACAGACGGTTGATGATCAGCGTAACGATCAGGATGTTGATCGGCAGAAAGCCCAGACTGTTAAAAATGTATGATAAGGTGTTGCTTTCTCCATTATCTCCGAAGAAGAGGAATTTTACCGCGTACACGCAGATCGAGATCGCGATAAGAAGAATCGCGAGACGCGCCTCCCAGGTGAGTCTGATGGGTTTCATTTATACCCCTTTTCCCTGAGGAGTGCAAGACTCAGGAGTGCCCCCTCAAGAGTGCCTGTCTCGATCACAGGATTTCGGATGCCGTTTTCCCGGACTTTGTTCATAACAGCGTCAAAGTCGATGCAGCCTTCGCCGACGGCTGAGTGGCTGTCGTGTTTTCCGTCATTGTCGTGGAGATGGACATGCGAGAAGGGGACCTCGAGAAATGCCGGCAGGTTGCCGCACTCGTTGGCGTGTCCAACGTCCAGACAGAACAGAGCGCCGTCCAAAAGCCCGATGTCGTCAGGGGTCTTGAGGTAAAAATACCCCCAGTTCCCCATGTTTTCAATGAAGTAGGTGACCCCGAACTCGGCGGCGTCCGAGCGGATCTGGGCGAGGGAGGCGCGGAGGTTTCTGCCGGCGAGTTCGCGTTCATACTCCCATGCGATGTATCCCGGGTGGATGACGACGGGAGCGCCTACTTCGGCGGCGATCGAAAAGGTGTCATGGATGACCTCCACGGCGGCCCGCCGGATCGGTTCCAGGACAGACGCGAGGTTCACGCCGCGGGAGGGAGCATGGATACTGTAGGTATATGAGTATGAGTGAAGGAGTTCGGCGCCGGTGAGGAAGTGGGGGCCGTCGTCCATGATCTCGACGTGATCCGTATGGGGTGCGAGAGTATCCAGCACGGTGTCCAGGGGGTCTGAGTGAAGGCAGTGCGTCGAAATCGAGTAGTCCATATGAATACATATTGCCTGCCCGCACAAAAAATGATTCGCACACATAGCCGGAGTCAGAATGGTTTTACGCCGGACCTTGCGCCCGCATCCTATCGGAGATCCAAAAAGGCACCCGCCAACTCTTTATCATCCACGCACAAACACATAGGCATGAATACAGACGGGCGGACCGGAAAGGAGCTGATATACCGCATCCTTTTGCGTTTTTTCTATCTGGTCGCCCCGATCCTGGTCTATCTCGTTCTCCTCGGTGTGTTCTGGTTCGTGTTTCCTCCAGAGACAGGCGTGTTCAGTATGCCGCCAAGTCCCGAGTATCTCGGGCTTATAGGTCTGATGGGCGCCTATCTTGTGCCGCCGTTTGGCAAGGAGACGATCATCCCCCTCGCCCTCGCTCTCGGCTATCCGGTATGGGTCATCTTTCTCGGGGTTGTCGGGATGGATATCGTCACGGCGACGTTCGTTTCACTGAACTTCGATCTTCTGCTCAGGGTCCCGCTTATCGGACGGTGGATTCGGTGGGTCGTACGAACTGCTGACAAGGTCCTGCGAACCAAGCCATGGGTGGAGCAGCTGGCAAGTGCAGGTCTCCTGCTGTTTATGTACATCCCTCTCCAGGGTTCAGGGTCGATCACCTGTTCGGTGATTGGGCGGCTTCTCGACTATAAACCGGCAGCCAGCCTGGGACTCGTGATCATCGGAAGCGTGCTCTCCACGCTTACGGTCGCTCTGGGAGCGTCGTCGGTGATCCAGCTGTGGCACATCAATCCGCTTCTGGGTATTGCCGCGGCGGTGATCATCCTTGCTCTAATCCTGGCGATAGCGTATGTCTGGAGCAGATTCACGAAAAAATTCTACCGTAAGGACGGAGTATGACCGAGGAGATCTTTCCTTATTATAAACCGCCGCTGAAGATCAGGGCCGCAATGACCTTTGGGATGTTTGGGCTTCTGGCCGTTTTCGTCGTCTGGCTGTTTGCCTATCTGCCGACTGAAATGTTCATTCTCGGCGTCTCTCTTTTTGCTCTCTACATGGCGCCCGGCGCCGGAAAAGAGAGTATCATCCCGGTCATGATGGGATTTGGTTTTCCCTGGTGGCTGGTTTTGATCGGGATCGTGATGATCGACATGACTCTGGCGGTACTTGTTTCGTTCAACTTCGATCTGCTGCTCAAGATCCCGCTTCTCGGCCAGATACTGCTGTTTTTCACCGGAAAAACAAATAATCTTCTTCAGAGAAAACCCTGGATCAAAGGCCTTTCCGTAGGGGGTCTGCTGATCTTTATGTTCACCCCGTTTATGGGTTCCAGCGCGATCGACACTTCGATCATCGGAAGGCTGCTTTCGATCCATCCGAAGATCATTCTGCCGATCGTGTTCTTCGGCAGTATCCTTGCCACACTGACGATGGCGTTTGGCGCAAGGGCGATCATCGATCTCTGGTTTGTGGAGCCGGTATACGCAGTAGGGGCGGTCGCGGGCGTAATAGCAGGTATTATTCTGATCTATATCTTCTGGCAGAAGTTTACCGCCCGCAGGTTTCCGAAAAAAGAGTGAAGTATCCTATTTTTTCAGATAGAGGATCCAGCCGATCCCGATCCCCATGACCGAGGTGATGACATAGAAGGCGAGATAGACGAGCGCCGAGTCATTGTAGAAGAGATACATGGCGGGGATGAATCCGGCGCCGGCAAGGATCGGCAGAAGGATGGCTGATTTTTTGATGCCGCAGAGAAGTCCAAAAACGATGCCGCAGAAAAGGCAGGTGAGGGGGTTCACTGCCAAGAGAAGGAACCATGCAGGCCCTCCTGCCTGAAGGAACATCGGCGGGAGGAGGTAATAGACAAGGCCGGTCAAGATAAGTGCGGCGCCAAGCGCCGGGATGAGGGGCTTCATGATCCTATTTGTTGAAGAGGAGGAGAGCTGCGCCGTAGAGGGAAACGCCGAGGGAGAGCATAAGGATCGCGGACTCGGGCTGGATCTTATGCATGAGGGATAAAACAAATACGGCAATTCCCATGGCGAGACCGATGGCTGTGCAGATTAGTCGCGGGTGATTGACCGGGGCTGGTTCCTGTGTCATGGATACACATATGTCCCTTCTTTTATATGAAAAGAACGGGGCGTTTTGCGGGAGAAAAAGCCTGCACCCGATACGGGAGTTATGCGCTCCGGGGCGGTTTTCCGGTCAGCACCCTGCCGTAAGCGGTCCTGCGGGGAAAAAAGTCTGCAGTTCTTTCCCGCGGCAGAGCAAATCCTGCCGATGAAAACGGTGGCTTTATATCATTCAAGAGGCTATCTAGTAGAGCACTTAGTGTGTAAACACAAGTCCCGGTAGGGTAGAGGATATCCTAGAAGCCTGCGGAGCTTTTGACCGGGGTTCAAGTCCCCGCCGGGACGTATCAGCCGGTTTTGTTGAACCGGCAGCGTCCATTTTTTCTGAGTTTTATGTTACTGTTATCTGCCGCTATTTACGGCAGCCGACTCCAAAAAAGAATTTAAAAAAAAGATTTTGTCTGTCTGTCGTCACTTCGCAGAATGCAGTGCAAAGGAGACGGTCAGCGCGGATCCGTCGAGAACGGCGCTGATGCTTTCCACATCGCGGCCCGAACCCTCGGCAAGGATAGAGGCCATCAGCGAACAGACCGGGCAGCCGACCATTGTACAGCACTTTGGCGACTGTGCCTGCAGAGCGGCGCAGGTCTTCTTCATCGCAAACTCCTCCAGAATTATGACGACGGATGTATCGGTAGTTTTGACCGTCACCTTTTCTGCCAGCGAAAGGGTATCGTTCATCACCTCGCTGATACAGGTTCCGATCCTGTCGATGCTGCCTGCGGGTATGATCAGATTATCCTCGCGTTTCAGCTGAGAAAGGAGAGGACTGCCAAGCGCACGATACTGTACCCCGTTCCAGTTCTCGGTGGAAACAAACGTCAGATCGGTCAGGATCACGGGGATACTGCCTCCCGTGACCGGATTGATCTGGATGCACTCATCCGAAGGGAGATGGCGGTGGATCGTGCTGCTCGTCACGCCGAGATCGGCAAAGACCGTGGCAAGATCAAGGGATCCGGCGACCGGCAGCATTTCGGTCAGTTTGACCGGAAGCGGCCGGCGGTCGGCGAGGGTCAGCAGAAGGATGCCGGTAATAAACAGCATAAATCCTGCAAGGAGCAGCAGAGCGCTGGTCATATCAGCGCGGTTGGTAAAGATATAGACAGTAAAGGTCAGGACCGCTGCGAGAAACAGTACGGCCGGCGCGAAGTAGACTGATGAGATCAGTGATGCTTTAAGTTTCATGTATTTGTTCCCTCAACTTCTTTTTTCAGACGATAGGCTCGAACGAAGATCACATAGAGGACAGCGAGAGTAAAGATCCCGGCGGCCAGGACAGGAAGAACGACCGAAAGCTGCATGGAAAAGATGCCGCCCGCGACTCCTGTTCCTGCAGCCGCAAGAAGGATCTTTGTGTCCGTTTTCACTCCGGCTGCAGTGAGGACCGTTATCATGACGCTGATGAGTAACAGGCCGGTAAAAACCGGCATGCCTGCGGTGAAAACGAGCGGGAACCCCGCTGCCGACAACAGCAGGACGCGCTGGTTTTGCGGAAGGGTGATGAAGGTGCAGAAAACAAAGGCCGCACCGATAATGCCGGCGATGATCCTCTGGTCATTTGAGGCGCCGGCGACGGCGATGACTGCCGTGATGAATGCAGGGATCCGCAGATCCATTCAGACCATCTCCACGACATCTGCTCCGGCGAGGGTGAACGCAGTTCTGACCTTCGTTTCCCGCGGCGTTCCTGCGGCGCCGGCGACGAACACCGTCGCATGCCGCTGATGTCTTTTCGTTTCATTGATCAGATAAGTCATATGGCTCAGATCTCCAAGTGCGGCGGTCACATAGGTGATATGCGTCTGCTTTGCCATTTCTGCAGAGATACTGCCCATCTTCGATTCGAAATCAGTAGGCTTGCGGCCGGCACACTCCCGCATGATCTCGCGGACCCTCAGTTCGGTTTTGGTCGGATCCCTTGAAGTGATCATCGTCTCCCTGACAAGGGAAGACGGGTGACGCAGGCGGAAGAGATGTTCGCCGGTGGTGGTGTTTTCCGTCTCTTTGAGTTTTTCCAGGATCACACTGGTCTTCCCGGAGCTGATGATCTCAGGATCAGCTGCTCCTTTGAAGAAGACTACCGGGAAATTTTCCCCGATGTTGAGGCTTTCAAGAGCACCGACAGCGGTTTCCGCAAAATGCAGGCGCAGCTCCTCAGAAACACCGCCCTGGGGCAGATCGAGGATCAGAGCCGGCAGACCCCCGGATGCATCCATCTTCAGCCTGACGTAGAGCTCCTGGTGTTTTCCGGAGAGTTTCCAGTCGATATCACGCAGACTGTCTCCGTCGGCGTAGGGACGAAGGGCCCGGGTGTCATAGCCGGAAATGAGAGCAGGCCAGTCAAACTCCACGGCGCTCCACCCCGATCCATGACCGACGGCATAGTGAGTGGCTGTAATGCCGGTTGGATACATCGTAAGCTTCGGCAGCTCTGCGCCGCGTGCGATCAACAGGGTCTGCGTGAAAAACTGATCCCGGCAGGTTGCCCTGACACCCTGAAAATAGGAGGAGCCGATCACCGGGAGTCTGAACCTGTAGGATGCCCGGCCGGCGGTGAATGCCGGCGAGCCTGAGACAAGGAGCGCTCCCGGCGGCAGAACGTCATCGAACGAGGCGGTCAGGCGGCCGGTCACG